>JBDSTW010000056.1:0-4376 GCA_039928055.1 Gammaproteobacteria bacterium
CGCCACTCCCGCCCAGGCGATGCAGGATCCAGTCCAGGGCGCGATACGGCAATAGCCGCTTCAAGGCCGCCGCCAAATAGGTAGGTACGGTAACAAAATAACGCGGCTTGGGATGCGTGCTTTCCAAGGCATGTACAACTTTCGCAAACACTGCTTCCGGCCCCAGGGTAAAAGGCATGGCTGCACCGGCTTGGGTTAAACGCCGCTCCATGGCCCGGTATTTAGCACGATGCACGCTACGCTCGGGGTCGATATTTTTTTGATAGACCGCCAAAGAGTTGGGCCGGAAGCGGCTGCGTATCGGGCCGGGTTCGATCAATGCTACGAAGACTCCGCTGCCGATTAATTCCAGGCGCAGTGTGTCGGTAAGACCCTCCAAGGCAAATTTGCTCGCGTTGTAAGCGCCGCGGAAGGGAAGCACTACCAGGCCGAGCAGGGAGCTGATATTGATAATGCGGCCCGCGCCGTGGCGACGCATGGAGGGCAGCAAAGCATTCGTCAGTTCCAGCACCCCGAATAGATTCGTCTCGAATTGCGCGCGCAGTACCTCGCGCCGCAGATCCTCCACGGCGCCGGGCTGACCGTAACCCGCGTTATTGATGAGCGCATAAATTTTCCCGTCCGCGCGTTTAAGTATTTCCTGCACGGCAGCTTGAATCGACGCGGAGTCACTGACGTCGAGTTGCAGGCTTTCCAGCCCCTGTTCGTGCAGCGCTGCAACATCCTCCGGTTTGCGCGCCGTGGCGAACACGCGATAGCCGCGCGCCTGCAGGCCTTCGGCCAGACAGTGTCCAATGCCGCTGGAACAACCGGTGATGACGACGGCCTTGATTTTTTTCATGCTAACGCACTCGTTAATGCAGTAATAATGACGCCAGACTAACGGGCTCTGGGCAGGCCCGAGCCTACGTTTAGCTCATCAACGAAGGTGGCAGACAGCGGCTCAAGTTTGCGCCGCTCCTCCTGCTGCAAGGCCCACATCCGGGCATAAACCTCGCCCCGGGCTAACAGTTCACGATGCGAGCCGCGCTCCACGATATGCCCCTGATCCATCACCAGGATCTGATCGGCGTCGATGATGGTGGACAGGCGATGGGCGATCACCAGCGTTGTATGATGCGCGGCGACCTCGCGCAATGCATCGAGGATGGCCTGCTCCGATTTAGAGTCGAGCGCGGAGGTGGCCTCGTCGAAGATCAGAATGCGCGGGTCTTTCAGAACGGTACGCGCAATGGCGACACGCTGTTTTTCGCCGCCCGAGAGTTTGAGGCCGCGCTCCCCGACCAGCGTGTCATAGCCGGCGGGCAGCGTCTCGATAAATTCGTGAATATGCGCCAGGCGTGCCGCCTGCAACACCTCATCGCGGCTGGCCTCGGGCTTGGCGTAGGCGATGTTGTAATAAATTGAGTCGTTAAACAGCACGGTGTCTTGCGGGACGATGCCGATGGCCGCGCGCAGACTTTTTTGCGTAATCTCGCGAATATCCTGATTATTGATCGTGATGCATCCGCCGTTGACATCGTAAAAGCGGAACAGCAGGCGTGCCAAGGTCGATTTTCCTGCACCGCTCGGGCCGACCACGGCGACTTTCTGGCCCGGGGCGATGGCGAAATCGACATCGAACAAGATCTGCCGATTGGCATCGTAGCCGAAATCGACATGCTCGAAGCGCACAGCCCCGTTGCCGACTGCGAGCTCCGGCGCGTTCGGCCGATCCTTGACCTCTGTGCCTTGCGCGAGCAGGTTGAACATGCGCTCCATATCCACCAGCGAGTTTTTTATCTCGCGGTAAACAAAGCCGAGAAAATTCAGCGGAATAAACATTTGCAGCAAAAAGGCATTAACCAGCACGAGATCGCCCAGCGTCATGGTGCCGCGCACCACCTCGCGGCTGGCCATGATCATGAGCACGGTCACGCCCAGGGCGATGATCGCGCTCTGGCCGAAGTTCAGCGCGGCCAATGAAGTTTGATTCTTTACCGCGGCACGCTCCCAGACGATCATGTTTTCATCGTAGCGGCGTGCCTCGTATTCTTCGTTGCCGAAGTATTTCACGGTCTCGTAGTTCAGTAGGCTGTCGATGGCGCGCGTATTGGCCTTGGAGTCCATCTCGTTCTTGGCGCGCACGATAGACAGGCGCCACTCCGTGATGATCAGCGTGAAGGCGATGTAAATGAGCAGGATGGTAAAGGTGACGATGGCATACCACGCGCTGTACTTGGCGAGCAGTATCGCCGCGACCATGCCGATCTCGAGCAGCGTGGGCACGATATTGAACAGCATAAAGGTGAGCAGGAAATTGATGCCCCGCGTGCCGCGTTCGATATCGCGCGACAGCCCCCCGGTCTGGCGCTCCAGGTGAAAGCGCAACGCGAGAGAATGCAGATGACGGAATATCTTCAGGGCGAGGCGGCGAATCGCGCGTTGCGTGACCTTTGCAAATACGGCATCGCGCAACTCGCCGAACAAAGAACTCGCCAGGCGCAGTGCCCCGTAACCGAGCAGCAGAATCAGCGGTAGCGCCAGCACGGTTTGGCGTCCGGCATCGAGCGCGTCAACGATCTCTTTGAGCAGCAGCGGCACGCCGACGTTGGCGACCTTGGCGAGCACCAGGAAAGCCATGGCCAGGATCACGCGTCCGCGAAATTCCCATAGATAAGGCAGCAGGCTGCGGATAGTGTGCCAATCCGCCGAGGGTCGGCCCGAGGGCTCAGAGTAAGAGGAGCCGTGCATGTGTGATCCTATTGCGAAAGCTTACAGTGTACCTGTGTTGTGGAAAATTAGACTGCGCAGTTGGCGGAAATGCCCGCGGGGAAAATTTTAACCGATCGCGCAAGGCCTAATAACCCATGTCGGCAATGACGGCATCTTGAGTTATTTGGCCCGGCTAGGCGTATAATGCGCGTAGATTTAGCTGGCTTCGACAGTATTTAGCCGCTGAAAATTCAGCAATAAATCCTTTACCGTAAAGACAAAAAGCGATGCCTATTTACGAATACCAGTGTACGGCCTGCGGGCATGATTTTGAGATTATCCAAAGGATGAGCGATGCGCCGCTGGTTGATTGTCCCGCCTGCGCGCAGCCGCAACTGCGCAAGAAGCTGTCCGCTTCCGCTTTTCATCTGAAGGGCAGCGGCTGGTATCAAACCGACTTCAAGGGCGGCAAAAAACCACCGGTGGAGGGCGGCGAAGCAGCGCCCGTCAAGGAAGCATCTAAGGTCGAGACCAAGGAAGCCGGCGCCGGCAAAGAGACTGCCGCCAAGGAAGTGGCCGCCGACACAAAAACCGCCTCTTCCAAAACACCCGATTCAAGTGCCGCTTAATAATGTCCGGAGTCAGCCGCTAATGTCCGCCCTGCGCCGCTACCTCATCGCCGGCCTATTAATTTGGGTGCCGCTCGGCGTGACTGTGCTGGTCATCAAGCTGCTGGTCGATGTCATGGACAACACACTGCTCCTGCTACCCTCAGGCTATCAGCCCGACGCGTTGCTGGGCTTGCATATTCCAGGCTTGGGCATTGTATTGACGGTTGCCGTGGTGCTGACGACGGGCATCGTGGTGGCCAATTTGTTCGGTCGGCGCCTGGTGGAGATCTGGGAGAGCCTGCTCGCCCGCATCCCGCTCGTGCGCTCCATCTATTCGGCGGCCAAGCAAGTTGCCGAGACCGTGTTTTCGCCCGGAGGGCAATCATTCCGCAAGGTTCTGCTGGTTGAATATCCGCGCCGCGGTTTATGGTCGGTCGGATTTCAGACCGGCGCGGGACTGGCTGAGGCCGGGAGTCGCACGGGCGAGGATCTTATTCCGGTATTCATTCCCACCACACCAAATCCCACCTCCGGATTCCTGTTCATGGCACCGCGCCGGGATGTCATCGAGATGGATATGAGTGTGGACGAGGCCTTTAAGCTCATCATCTCGCTGGGCGTGGTGATACCGACCTGGCGCAATGACTCCCTGCCGAACGAACTCGCCGCCAAGCTTGCCAGTGCCGAACGCAAACCGTAACATTTGCTCCTTTTTCCTAAACGCACACCTGCATTCAAAAATTTAGTAAAACACCGATGTCCCTTTTTGATGGGATAAGTCAGTTTTCTCAGTACGTAATCTGCGACTGCTTAATAAATTTCAAAGGATAGGATTTACCATATGCGCACTCACTATTGCGGACAGTTGAACGAGTCGCTGCTCGACCAACAGGTCAGCCTGTGCGGCTGGGTGCATCGCCGCCGCGATCACGGTGGGGTCATCTTCATCGACCTGCGCGACCGCGAAGGTCTTGCCCAGGTAGTATTCAATCCTGACAATCCGGAGACCTTCGCTACCGCCGAACGCGTGCGCAGCGAATACGTATTGCGCATCACCGGCAAGGTGCGCCG
>JBDSTW010000057.1:0-4842 GCA_039928055.1 Gammaproteobacteria bacterium
GCTGATGGCCAGTGTCTCGAAAGGATTGTTGTTGGATGCGACTGTGGCGGGTGGGCCTATGGCGCTGGGTGCATTGAACCAATAGCCCGAGCGGCGAATATCGCGCGACATAATATCCATAGTGGCGCGTAACTCCTGATTTAATTGCGTCATTTCAAGCGTGTCGGCATTGCTTTTCACGGTTGATGCAAAGATGCTGATGACACCCCCTAATACGGCCAGGCCTACCGCGATGGAAATCATCAACTCAACAAGGCTGAAGCCCGCGCTACACGCATACCGGCTGGGCGCACTCCGCATGCTCAGATTGACTGTGCGGGCCGCTACAGCATTTTCTAGTTGGCTGGACATTCTGGATAGCCCGATATGTATCCCGCGCCGGCGATAGAGCACATTTTGACGCGGCCTAATTGACTTGTTACCACCCTGACAGTTCGTCCATTCGAGGTAAATTCCGCGGTACGATTCACGGCGACTGTGCCCCGGCGGGGGCCAAAGTTTACATTAGTAAAATCGCTTAAGCTTACGCCGCGAAAGCCGGTTTGGTCGACGACCTTGGTTACCCCATCAAGCTGGCAGTTATTCGCCGTTGTGCAGGTGCACACGGCAGTGGCGATTCCGTAGCACCAGGTAGTTCCTGCACCCGTGAAAGTTACAAAGACGGGCGTATTTCTCTTGATGGCCTCGGAGCGGGCATATTGGAGATCGCTGTAAAGTTGTTCCGCAGCCCCGCTCAGGCGCCTTTTGTCCAAGGTGCTCATGAAAGAAGGCACGGCTATGCCGAGCAGGATAGCCAGCACTGTCATAGAGACAATCAGCTCGAGCAGGGTAAATCCATGGTTAAATTTGTAGCCTTGCATATCGCCCCCTTTCTTCGATTACCATAGTAGGTAAACACTTTGCAGTTTAATATACGTCAAGGCTACCGTTCATCATGGCGTTGTGACCGTTAGTCGTAGACGGGTCGTAATCCACCCGGGAGGATGGCGTATAGTAGCTAAAACCGATTGGGAGGGGGCGTTATGAAGCGGGGCTGGGCGGGTTTTACACTTATTGAGTTAATGATCGTTGTGGCCATCGTCGGCATTCTCGCCGCCATAGCCTATCCCTCCTATACGGATTCCGTGCGCAAGGGTCGGCGGGCTGAGGCTACGACTGCCCTTTATGGCATTCAGCTTGCGCAGGAAAAATGGCGCGCCAATAAGGAAAAGTATGGCAAGCTCGCGGATGTTTGGGGGGGCGTTACTACTACGGAAGGCGGTTACTATACGCTTGATATTCCTTTAGCAGATATTACTGCCACTGGTTACAAGGCAACAGCCACGGCAGTCGCTGGAAAAAGCCAGGTAGATGATAAGGCCGCCGGAGTAAGCTGCACGCCCTTAACAATTAACGCTTCCGGTCCGGTTATTACTACTCAAGCTGCCTGCTGGAACAGAAACTGATCTGAGGAACCTCTGACTGGATTCCCGTGCGCGGGAATGACGGAAATGGGATTAATCAGAGTTCCCCTAAATTGTCGTTGGCGTCTTGTCAGCGCCTGCCAAAGTTCATCCCGGTTTTTTCCTTAGCCGCAACATCGGGGCTAGTGTTCTGGCCCCGTATCTTGTTTAATTCAACATGACGGATTTTCTGATAGTCGGCGGCGGGCTGGTCGGCATGCTCACGGCCCGTGAACTACGCAGCAGCGGCGCAAGCGTTACGCTCGTTGAGCGCGGCGAAACGGGGCGCGAATCGTCCTGGGCGGCGGGCGGCATTTTATCCCCGCTACGCCCGTGGTGTTATCCGCAGGCCGTGACCTCTCTGGCGCGGTGGAGTCAGCAGCTTTACCCTTCTTTGGCACAAGAACTTACCGATGAAACCGGCATGGATCCCGAATGGACCCAAAGCGGTTTTTTGATCCTCGGTAACGAGGACCAGAGTGAGGCCGACGCATGGGCCGTGCGTAGCAATGTGCCGATGAAGGTGTTACAGGGCCGTGAGATTATGAGCCTGGAGCCTGCCCTGGCCGCGCAGCCGGATAACGCGTTATGGTTTCCGCAGATTGCCCAAATCCGTCCGCCGCGCCTGTTGCAAGCGCTCAAGCGCAGCCTGCTGCTCAGGGGCGTGCAAATCAAGGAGCACACAGAGGTGAGCGGCCTTGCGCTGCAAGGCAAGCGCGCCTTCGGCGTGGAAACGGCGCAGGGCCGCCTGCTGGCCGATAAGATTATTATTGCCGGGGGCGCGTGGAGCGGCGGTTTGTTGCAGAGCTTGGGGCTCAGCTTGCCTATAAGCCCCGTGCGCGGGCAAATGATTATATTCAAGGGCCAGCCGGGTTTTATAACACGGATTATTCTAAGCAAAGGGCGCTATATTATTCCGCGCCGCGATGGGCGCATCCTGGCGGGCAGCACGGAGGAGCAGGCGGGTTTCGATAAAACGACGACCGACGCAGCCCTGATAGAACTGCGCAATGCCGCTCTAGCCATAGTCCCATCTCTGGCGGATTACGAGGTGGAGCATCACTGGGCGGGCCTGCGCCCCGGCTCGCCGCAGGGCGTGCCTTTTGTCGGCCCGCACCCCCGGATCGCGGGACTGTACGTTAACAGCGGCCACTTCCGTAACGGCATTGTCATGGCGCCGGCCTCGGCCCGCTTGCTGGCGGATATCATTCTGGATGCCCCGCCGATTGTGCCTGCCGGGCCGTATGCCCTGGAGGCGTGCTAGTGTAGTGCTTCTCAAATAATGGAACTAACATGGAACTAACTCAACCGCGTTCCGCGAAGCAAAATGCATCGTCGTCCTCGCGAAAGCGGGGACCCAAGGGGTTTTTCTTGGACTGGATTCCCGCCTGCGCGGGAATGACGGGCTTTCCATTGCGTTCGATAAGTTCCAAACAGAATGAAGCACTACACTAGTGCAGAGGCGGGCGCAAAACGTGGCTTTGAAGCGGGGGCCGCTGGGGTGGACTTGCGGCAAGCTATCGTTATATACTTTTTCGATGGAAAATTCCCAGTACCGCACTTCATTAACCCAGTCCGATGTGGTGGCTCTGTTGCGCGCCCACCGCATCACCCCGACGCAGCAGCGCGTGGAAATTGCGCAGATCCTGTTCGCCAAACCGCAGCATTTGTCCGCGGAGCAGGTCCTGGGCATGGCCAATGAACGCCAGCCGGTCGTGTCCAAGGCCACTATTTACAACACCCTTGGCCTGTTTGCCGAGCAAGGGCTGATCCGCGAGGTCATCGTCGATCCTTCCAAGGTGTTTTACGACTCGAATGTCCTTAGCCATCACCACTTTTATAATGTGGATACCGGCACACTGACCGATATCGAATCCGACCATATCGCTATCGGTGCCTTGCCGAACCTGCCCGAAGGCACCGTGGCCGCGGGCATTGACGTCATCATTCGCGTCCGTAACGATGTAGTCCCCGCTTTCGGAACCCCTGATTAAGCCGCTTGTACGGAGCTTGTCGACGTACTCAGCCGTACCTATTCCCCTTCGCCGATGTAGCTCAGTTGGCTGAGCGGCAAAGCCGCGAAGGCCGGCACAAGGATGTGCTGGCGGGTGTGAGAAGATCTGCTGCTATTACGTCATGGACGACATCACTTCAGTTTTTTAAGCCGATGTAGCTCAGTTGGTAGAGCAACTGATTCGTAATCAGTAGGTCAGAGGTTCGATTCCCCTCATCGGCACCAATAAAATCAAGTACTTATAGAAATATACAACCCTACATTTTTCAATGTGGGGCGATGGTGGGGCACTAACCCCAAGCAATCCACACTCCACCGAAGCAAAAAACAAAATGCCCAGCCTTCCAGCGCCGTATGTAGATCAAGCAAAAATGCCCCTTATTTCTCAATGAACGCCCCTTGAGTGCCCCATAAACTAATATGTTGTTATTAACTAATTGAAAAAATAGTAAATAATAATCCATCACAACTGATTGTATATCAGGTGTTGCTATTTATTGCCCTGTGCTGTACCCTATTTCCAGTGTTTAATCACTTGCGGGGGCAGTCATGGCCAATATCGAAAAGCGCACTACCAGCGACAATCAAATATCTTACCGGGCGAAGGTGCGCTTAAAAGGTTTCCCCGCTCAATCCGCCACATTCGAGCGACTGACCGATGCAAAGAAATGGGCGCAAAACACTGAATCCGCGATAAGAGAAAACCGCCACTTCAAAACTACCGAAGCGAAACGCCACACATTAGCGGAACTGATAGACCGCTATATCCGCGACGTGTTACCGAGCAAGAAAAGCGCCAGAGACCAGACCCAGCAATTGACACGGTGGAAGGCTGAAATAGGCAGCTATACCCTTGCGGACGTGACGCCTTCGCTGTTGGCCGAATGCCGGGACAGGCTAGGCCGTGAAATCACAGTACGCCGCACCCGCCGCTCACCTGCAAGCGTGGTGCGCTACATGGCCGCGCTATCCCATGCCTTCACGATTGCCGTCAAGGAATGGGGATGGCTGGAAGATAGCCCGATGCGGAAAGTGACCAAGCCCAAGGAATCGCGGGGGCGGGTACGTTTCCTGTCCGATGATGAGCGTGTCCGCCTGCTGAAAGTCTGCAAGGAATCAAGCAACCCTTACCTATATCCCGTGGTAGTGCTGGCGCTGTCCACCGGAATGCGTAACGGCGAAATCATGGGCTTGACCTGGGACGACGTGGACTTGAACCGGGGGCGGGCAATCCTGCATGAAACCAAGAACGGCGAGCGCCGCGCCGTAGCGATTACCGGCCATGCCCTTGAGCTACTTAAAGAACTTGGCAAGGTGCGCCGGATTGATAGCAATTTACTTTTCCCGGCTAACAGACCGCATAAGCCCATGGATTTACGCACCCCA
>JBDSTW010000058.1:0-2672 GCA_039928055.1 Gammaproteobacteria bacterium
CTTGCTGCGGCCCTGCGTCAAATAAGGACGCGCGAGATGCTGCGCATCGCCTGGCGTGATCTGGCGGGGTGGGCGGGGTTGGACGAAACACTGGCGGACCTGTCTGCCTTGGCTGCGGCATGTATCGACAGTGCGCTGGACAAGTTGCACACATGGCAATCTCAAGAACTCGGCGTTCCCAAAAGTGCGGCGGGCATTGCGCAGTCGTTGGTCGTTATCGGCATGGGCAAGCTCGGCGCACGCGAGCTTAATTTTTCCTCTGACATCGATCTTATCTTTGCCTACCCCGAAGACGGCGAGACACAGGGTAAAAAACGCCGCCTCACCAATGAAGAATATTTTGTGCGGCTCGCGCAACGACTCGGCAACGCGCTTGCGGCGCATACAGCGGATGGTTTTGTTTACCGGGTAGATACCCGCCTGCGACCGTTCGGCGATAGCGGTCCGCTCGCGCTGAGTTTTGCCGCGATGGAAGAGTATTACCAGAACCACGGCCGTGAGTGGGAACGTTATGCACTGATCAAGGCGCGTGCGGTGGCGGGCGACATCGTGCAGGGCGGACGTCTATTGAACAGCCTGCTACCGTTTGTTTACCGGCGTTACCTCGACTTCGGCGTCTTCGAATCCCTGCGCGGCATGAAGGAAATGATCGTGCGGGAAACACAGCGCCGCGGCCTGCGCGACAATATAAAGCTCGGCCCGGGCGGTATACGCGAGATTGAATTTATCGGCCAGCTATTCCAGTTAATTCGCGGCGGCCGCGATGCACATTTGCAGGAACCGGGCATCCTGCGGGTGTTGGGCTATTTAGGCCAGGCGCAGCATTTGGCCGTGCACGTCGCACAGGAGTTGAGTGACGCTTATATTTTTTTGCGCAGAGCGGAGAATCGCCTGCAGGAATTTGCCGACGAGCAAACCCATGCCCTGCCGGCGGATGATCTGGAGCAAACACGCCTGGCCTTGTCCATGAACTATCCGGACTGGGATGCCTTCCGGCATGCCCTGGAGCAACATATGGAGTGCGTTCACACACATTTTGAACAGATATTCGCCGCGCCGCAGTTAGAGTCCCAGTCGAATCCACGGCAATCCGCCGGTGGGGATTTAACGGCCCTATGGCAAGGGGTAATGGATGAGGCGCAAGCTGACAAGCTACTCGTTGCGCGTGGTTTTGACGATGCAGGCGAGGCGCTACGGCTATTGAATCAATTACGCCAGGGCTATCACTACCGTGCATTGAGCGAGCGTGGTCGCAGGCGCATGGACAGCTTAATGCCCTTGTTATTGGCCGAGGTGAGTCGCGCCGAGCAGCCCGCCGCCACGCTCATGCGCGTGGTGAATCTCATCGAGACCATCGCGCAGCGCACGGCTTACCTTGCCCTGCTGGCGGAAAATCCCCTGGCGCTGGCGCAGTTAGTAAAACTCTGCGCCGCGAGCCCCTGGATCAGTGCGCTGCTCACGCGTCATCCCTTATTGCTGGATGAATTATTGGATGCGCGCAGCTTGTATACGCCACTGGATCGGGCCGGCCTCGAAAGTGAGTTGCGGCAAAACTTGCTACGCATTCCGCAAGACGACCTGGAGCAGCAAATGGAGGCGCTGCGGCATTTCAAGCAGGTGCACGTTTTACGTGTGGCGGCTGCCGACACGGCGGGCGTGATGCCGCTGATGATCGTCAGCGATCATCTTACCGCGCTTGCCGAGCTTATTTTGCAGCAGGTGTTAAGCCTGGCGTGGCGGCATTTAACGGCGCGGCACGGTGCGCCGGGTTGCACGATAAACGGGCAGCCCTACCGGCCGGGCTTTGCCATAGTGGCCTACGGGAAGCTGGGCGGGATCGAGCTGGGTTACGGTTCCGATCTTGATGTCGTGTTTTTACACGATAGTACGGGCGAGCGGCAACGCACGGCAGGACCGAAATCAATCGACAACGCCGTGTTTTTCGCACGCCTGGGCCAGCGCATCATTCATATTCTAAATGCCCATACGCCCGCCGGTGTGTTGTATGAGATCGATATGCGCTTGCGCCCCAGCGGGGCCTCCGGGTTACTCGTGAGCAGCCTGGAAAGTTTCGCCGATTACCAGCAGACGCAGGCATGGACCTGGGAGCATCAGGCCTGGGTGCGCGCCCGCGTGGTGGCGGAGCAAGGCGCCAACAGTATTGCCGCGCGTTTTGAACAGTTGCGCCGTACAACCTTGCAGCGCGTGCGCGACGAGGCCGCCTTGCGCGCCGAGGTGCATGATATGCGCGAGCGCATGCGCGCTGCGAAGCGCACCTGCAAGCCCGGCTCGTTTGACCTGAAACAGGACCCCGGAGGTATCGTAGACATTGAATTTATGGTTCAATACGGGGCTTTATTGTGGGCTCACGATCAACCCGCGCTGCTTACCTTCACGGATAATATACGCCTATTGCAAGGCTTCGCCGCTACCGGCCGGATGTCTGTGGCGGACGTGCAATTATTAAGCGATGCCTATCGTGTCTACCGTGCTGCGGCACACCGCTGTGCCTTGCAGGATGAGCCTATCTGTGCGGGGGAAGACGAGTTCCGGGATTACCGGGACGGCGTGATCCGGATTTGGCAGGATTTATTGGAATGGGAGAAACTGCATGACAATGGATGATCGCGACGGCGTCATCTGGTTTGACGGAAAAATGGTGCCCTGGCGCG
>JBDSTW010000059.1:0-7807 GCA_039928055.1 Gammaproteobacteria bacterium
GTTGTCCGCCGCGTACAGGGTATTTTGCAATAAGGTGGCAACCGTCATCGGCCCGACCCCGCCCGGCACCGGGGTAATCCAGCCGGCGCGTTGCCGCGCGCCGTCAAAGTCAACGTCGCCGGTGAGCACGCCGTTTTCGGCACGGGTCGTGCCTATATCGATCACGATCGCGCCGGGTTTAATCCACTCGCCCTTAATGAAACGCGGCTTGCCCACCGCGGACACTAAAACATCGGCGCGCGCTACATGGGCAGGCAGGTCTTCGGTAAAGCGGTGACAGATTGTCAGTGTGCAGCCGGCCATCAGCAGTTCCAGGGCCATCGGTCGTCCAACAATGTTCGACGCCCCGACCACCACCGCATTCTTGCCGCGAATGGTTTGCCCGGTACTCTCCAGCAAGCTCATCACGCCCAGCGGTGTGCAGGGCCGCAGCAAGGGCAGGCGTAAGGCCAGGCGTCCTATGTTATACGGGTGAAAGCCGTCCACGTCCTTGTGCGGATCGATGTGCTCGATGATGGTCTCGCTGTCGATATGCCTGGGCAAGGGTAATTGCACCAGAATGCCGTCTACCGCCGGGTTTTGATTCAATTCATCGATGAGTGCGAGAAGGGCATCTTGCCCACTAGACACCGGAAGATCGTAGGCGAGCGAGAGAATACCGACCTCCTTGCAGGCCGCGCGTTTGTTGGCAACATAGATCTCCGACGCAGGGTCATTGCCGACCAAAACGACAGCGAGGCCGGGCGCGCGCAGATTGGCCGACAAGCGCTGCGCCACGCGTTGCTTCAAGGTTTGGCGTAAGCGGGCGGCAATGGCCTTGCCGTCGATGATCTGGGCACTCATGCGTGTGTGGGCCTATGGGTTAGGGCGCGCTGTCCGCCCGTGCAGGATGGTTAAGTTTCGGTGCGTAATCATCTCATGCTCCTGTGTTTTCACCAAGACGGCGGCGTGGCGCAGGGTGCATAGCCACTCTTATCTTCCGGGCGAGGACCTAATAAAATTGACGCGGCAAGGGCCCGCGCGTATTATCGCCGACCTTGTTAGCAGGCCTTTTCGCGGCCATTTTGCACCCGGTTAACGAGCGCCAAAGACAACGTATGAATGCCGGCTCAGGCAGGCCCGGCCTACAGGAACATCGGGGTATAGCGCAGTCTGGTAGCGCGCCTGCTTTGGGAGCAGGATGTCGGGGGTTCGAATCCCTCTACCCCGACCAGAACATAGAGGTATGTCGGATCAAGCGCAGTGTATCCCCCTTGAGGGTAGGGTGATCAATCAGCGTCGGCTCCGCCTCCGGCTTGAGCCGACCTACAGGCTACGAAGAGCGCAACGGAGGCCGAATAGATTGCGCCCGTAGCTCATCCGGATAGAGCATCGGCCTTCTAAGCCGAGGGTAGCAGGTTCGAGTCCTGCCGGGCGCACCAGTTGGAATATGTGTAAAATGGCTTATTGAGGTTGTGCCAGGGACGGCGGAGATTAAGTTTAATGGTGAGCGTAGCTCAGTTGGGCAAGCCGTGTAACGGCGCGCGCCCGTCAGGGATGGCGGGCCGGTGTTTCCAAGTACAAAGCAGTTGCGCCAGGGACGGCGGAGATTAAGTTTAATGGTGAGCGTAGCTCAGTTGGTAGAGCCCCGGATTGTGATTCCGGTGGTCGTGGGTTCGAGCCCCATCGCTCACCCCATTTATGTAGCGGTGCAGCAGGCGCATCTATTGCACCGGCTATACCTATGTGGTTCACTACGAGTATTATCGGAAGTATTGCCAGGGAAGGCTAAGCACCGTATTATTTGGGCCGTTAGCTCAGTTGGTAGAGCAGCTGACTCTTAATCAGTAGGTCGTAGGTTCGACCCCTACACGGCCCACCATCTTTGACCTGTCGATTTACATTGTGACCTCTTGTGAAGCACAATGATAAACGGTCGGCCATCGCGTTTGGGAAGTTATTTTACGGTGCAGGCAGGTAAGCCGCACCAAGCTGTCGTAGCAAGCCGTCCAAGGAATTGACATGGCGAGACACGATATTATTGTCATTGGTTGCTCGGCCGGCGGCGTTGAGCCACTGATTGAATTGGTTCGTGATTTACCCGCTGATCTCCCCGCCGCGATTTTCATTACCCATCATTTTCCCGCCACCAGTGTCAGCATCCTGCCGGCCATTCTGAGTCGTGCCGGACCTCTTCCCGCATACCACCCCAACGATGGCGAACCCGTCGTCAATGGGCACATTTATGTAGCGCGGCCGTATTTCCACTTATTAGTACAAGCCGAGGGCATTGCCGTTACCCGCGGCCCCAAGGAAAACGGCCATCGACTGGCCATTGATCCGCTGTTCCGTACCGCTGCGCGCACTCATGGATCGCGCGTCATCGCTGTGTTGCTGTCGGGCATGCTGGATGACGGCACCGCAGGCATGATTCAGGTGAAAAAGCAGGGTGGCGTTACCATCGTACAAGACCCCGGCGAGGCCCTGTTTGCGCAGATGCCGCAAAGCGCGATCACCAACGCCGATATCGATTACGTACGTCCCATTGCGGGCATAGCCTCATTACTTATCGATCTGGTCAGCCAGGTTGTGCCTCAAGCCGATACGCGGCCCGGAGAAACAATCATGTCTAGCGACGAGCAGAAACCCGATCGCGCTGAAGTTGGCACACGTGGCCGGGCACGACACGAAATGCCGGGTCCGCCCACGGCATTTACCTGTCCGTCCGGAGTGCGGCGGGGCCTTGTGGGAATATCAGGAGCGCAAGCTGCTGAGCTTCCGCTGCCACATCGGCCATGCTTATACGCAGGACAATCTCCTATTGAGCAAGGCGGCGTCAGTCGAGGCGGTGCTATGGTCGGCGTTACGCGTCATCGAAGAGCGTATAGCATTAATGCACCGCCTCACCGACCAGGCACGCGTACAAGGTTTACAATCCACCAATGAAGAACTGGAGACCACCAACGAGGAATTGCAAACCATCAATGATGAATCGAATCGGCGCAGCGAGGCGCATCATGAGGTCAGTGTCTTTTTAGAATCCATCATGGCCAGCCTGCGCAGCGGCGTGGTGGTTGTGAACAGGGAACTGGAGATACTAATCTGGAACGACAGCGCCGCGGATCTGTGGGGGCTGCGCAGCGATGAGGTAAAGGGCAAACACTTTCTCAATCTCGACATCGGCCTGCCCGTGGCGGAATTAAAGCCCTTGCTGCGGGCCTGTATCGCGGGCGAATCCGAGCCCGCGGAAATCGACCTGCCCGCCATGAATCGGCGCGGCAAGAAGCTGCTTATACGGGTGCGCTGCACGCCCTTGCTGGGCGATAAAAAAAGCACGACCTAAGGACGGGATCATGTTCATGGAAGAAGCAGAGTTTGAGCAAGACAGGGCGAAGGCCAAGTCTACGGGGGCGCGATGAACCTGGAAAAGTTTGAAAGCTACATCGACGGTGTCCGAACTCGGGTAACGAACCTGCATGGACGCGCCGCCGTGCTGCCGCCGGAGGAGCAGAACCTGGCCTTGTTCGAGGCCATTGAGGAGCTCGGCACCAGTCTGGAGGAACTGCAGGTGGCTCAAGAGGAACTGCGTCAACAAAACGAGCACTTAAGCGAGGCGCAGCGCCTGATCGAGACCGAGCGCCAGCGCTATTCGGAATTGTTCGAGTGCGCGCCGGACGGCTATCTGATCACCGACCTGGATGGCGTGATCCGCGAGGCCAATCAGGCAGCCGTACAGATGCTGAATGTAAAGCCGCTCTATATCGACGCCAAGCCCCTCATTACCTTTATATCGCGCAACGACCGCAAGGCCTTCCGCACACAGTTATCGCGTCTGCGCTTTCTGGAACGCACCCCCGAGGAATGGGTCATGGTGCTGCATCCGCGACGTGCCAAACCCTTCCCTGCGGCGCTGATGGTCGCTACGGTGCGCGACCCTCTAAATCAACCCATCGCCCTGCGCTGGACGGTACGCGACACTACCGAGCGCAAACGCACCGAGCAGGCCCTGCAATACAGCGAGGAGCGCTACCGTGTTCTCTATGAAGGTACGCCGGCGATTTATCTCAGCGTTGATATGGCGGGTAACATCATCGGCATCAATACCTTCGGAGCGGAATCTCTAGGCTATACGCAAGACGAACTGGTAGGACAGCCTCTGTACAACATCGTACACGAGGAAGATCGCGAGACCCTGGCCCGCCAGCTCCAGTTAAGTCTGCGCAACCCTGGCAATACGATCTACGCGGAATTGCGTAAGCTATGCAAAGACGGCAGCATTATTTGGGTAAAAGAGACGTTGCGCGTAGTGCCGGATGTGCAGGGCCGAAATGTGGCGCTGGTGGTATGTCAGGATATCACCGATATTAAAGTGGCGGAGGGTAAGCTGCAACGCGCGCGCGATGATCTGGAGGTGCGCGTAAAGACCCGTACCAGGGATTTGACCAAGGCTAATCAGGCTTTGCAGGCGAAAATCGCCGAGCGCAAGTGTGCACAACTGTTGCTGACGCGGCAGGCACGCAAGCTGTCCCGTGCGGAGGAAGCCTCTCGAAGCCAGGCGCGCGTCCTGCAATCCGTGCTCGATAATATGAGTGAGGGGGTTATCGTCGTCGATGAAAATATGACGGTGTTGCTCGCCAATCCCGCAGCCCAGCAGATACTGGATACCAGCCTGGTGGAAGGGGCTAATCTTGCAACCTTTAGCCGGGATTTCGAGTTCTTGTACCCGGATATGAAAACGCCGTGCCCTTGGCAGCAAATGCCTTGGCTGCGCGTGCTCAGGGGTGAAAAGTCTACCGCCATCGAAGTGTTCATGCGCTATCCGCAACGCCTGCACCCGCAGTGGGTGAGCGTGAATGCCAAGGCGATAAACGATAATGAAGGTATTGTACGCGGTGTGGTTGCGGTATTTAGCGATATCACCAAGCGTAAGGGGGATGAGCAGCATTTAAGGTCGCTGGCTCAATACGACGCACTCACCGGTTTGCCAAACCGCAATCTTTTCCGCGATCGTCTCCGCCAGGCCATGTCGCGCGCTTCGCGTACTCAAAAAATGTTGGCGCTGATGTTTCTGGATATCGATCATTTCAAGGATATCAACGATACGCTGGGTCATGATGCAGGCGACTCTGTCCTAAAGGCCATAGCCGAGCGTTTAAAGGATTGTCTACGCGAAGGCGATACCATTGCCCGTCTGGGCGGTGATGAGTTCACCATGATCCTCGAGGGTATGGAGGGCGCGGAGGACGTTGCCGAGGTGGCGCAGAAAATCCTCCATAGCCTGGCGCAGCCCCTGATGCTGGATGACCAAGATATTTTTCTGACCACCAGTATAGGCATCACCTTATATCCCGGGGATGTGGACGACAGCGACAATATGCTGAAGAAGGCCGATATCGCGATGTATCAAGCCAAGTCGCTGGGGCGTAACAATTATCAGTTTTACACCGCCGAAATGACGCAACGCGCCTCCGAACATTTAACCAGGGAGGGCGAGCTGCGCCACGCCCTGGAACACGGCGAAATGATTCCCTATTATCAGCCGCAGGTCGATCTTTCCAGCGGGCAAATCATCGGCGTTGAGGTCTTGCTGCGTTGGCGTCATCCGGAGCTGGGGCTTATTCCGTGTTCGCGGTTTATCGATCTGGCGGAAAAGACCGGCTTGATCGTGCCGATCGGCGATTGGGTACTGAGAGTTGCGTGTGCGCAGACCAAGGCATGGCATGATGCGGGTTTTGGATTCTTGCGCATTGCCGTCAACCAATCCGCTCGGCAATTCAAACAGCCTGATAGGGTGAGTTCCATTGCGGACATGCTTGCGGACACCGGACTGGATGCACATTATTTAGATCTGGAGATCACCGAAGAACTGCTCATGGAAAACACCGAGACCAGCATGGCCACCTGTGCTGAACTAAGGTCCCTGGGTGTACATATAGCCATCGATGATTTCGGCGCGGGTTATTCATCGCTAAGTTACCTGAAGAATTTCTCCTTCGATTGCCTCAAGATCGACCAATCCTTCATCCAGAATATCCCGCGCAATACCCAGGATGCCGCGATTATCACGGCCATCATCACGCTGGCACACAATCTGCATCTCAGGGTTGTCGCCGAAGGCGTGGAGACGCAGGAGCAAATGGCATTTTTGCACGATCAAGGCTGTGAGGGCATCCAGGGTTTCGTGTTCAGCAAGCCCTTGCCCGCGGACGAGCTTACCGCACTGCTGTGCGACGGCAGGTGTTTGGCGAATTCGCACATCTCGAGCCAGTTGCGCCTGATGTAGTTTGATGGCTGAGAAAATGAATAACATACAGGCTCAATATTTGGCGGCCATGGGCATCCAGGTGTGGGAGAGGCGTGCTGTCGCAACGCAAGCGGCCACACAGCCGGTGGATATTCAATCAACTGAGCCGCGGAACGCCGCGCCGGGAGTGCAGCCGACGGCCGATATACATCCGGTGACACCGGTCGCCGACAAGGCTGGCGTCACGGCCGCGAATATCATGGCGCTCGATTGGGCGGCACTGGAAGAAGCGGTGAATATCTGCACGCGCTGTCGTCTGTCCGAGACGCGCAGTAACGCCGTGTTCGGTGTCGGTAATCGCACGGCCGACTGGATGGTCATCGGCGAGGCCCCTGGCGCGGAAGAAGATCGGCAGGGCGAACCCTTTGTGGGTCGGGCCGGGCAACTGCTCAATGCGATGCTGAAGGCGATCGGGCTTGCGCGCGACGAGGTTTATATCGCGAATATCCTGAAGAGCCGGCCGCCCCAGAATCGCGACCCAAAGCCCGATGAAGTGGCCGCCTGCGAACCATTTTTGCTGCGTCAGATCCAACTTATTCAACCCAGGATCATCCTCGCGCTGGGGCGCATCGCCGCCCAAAACCTGCTCAAGACTGCTACCCCGATCGGTAAGCTGCGTGGCCAGCGTTATACCTATCCGGGCACGACCATTCCGCTCGTGGTGACTTATCACCCCGCCTATCTTTTGCGTACGCCCGCCGAAAAACGCAAGGCCTGGGAAGACCTGCAATTCGCCGTCAAGGTGTTTAAGGGAGAGGTTTAGTGCAATGAGCGCTCTCTTAAAGCAGCCCGCGTTGCATTTTCGGCCCATGAGCGAGTCCGATATCGATGCCGTGATGGCGATAGAAAGCCGCGCCTATGACTACCCGTGGACGGAGGGCATTTTCCGCGACTGTCTGCGGGTCAGCTATTGCTGCCGCATGTGTGTGGAAGATAACAGCATCGTCGGTTACGCGATAATGTCGCTCGGAGCGGGTGAATCGCATATCCTGAATATTTGCATCAACCCCGAATCACGCCGGCGCGGGATCGGCCGCTCTTTGCTCACGCACATGCTGGAGCTTGCCCGCGCGCACGAGGCCGACATTGCCGTGTTGGAGGTTCGTGTCTCTAATCACAACGCCATCAAGCTTTACCAGGAGATGGGTTTTAATGAGGTGGGTATACGCAAGGCCTATTACCCGACTGCCAATAAGGGCACGGAAGACGCGATTATCCTGGCCCTCACGCTCTAAGTTAGCGGTAGGGCGGGGCTGACCTGTTATAATTATCCTTTATTTCAGATCCACGCTGCGCCATGTCCGTTACTGCCAAGTCCGTTATCAAATCCATTGCCTGCGAAGCGGCACGCCGCCGCACCTTCGCAATCATCTCGCACCCCGATGCCGGCAAAACAACGCTGACCGAAAAACTGCTGTTATTTGGCGGCGCGATTCAATTGGCCGGCACGGTAAAAGGCCGCAAGGCGGCGCGCCATGCCACCTCGGACTGGATGGAGTTGGAAAAGCAGCGCGGTATTTCGGT
>JBDSTW010000060.1:0-4136 GCA_039928055.1 Gammaproteobacteria bacterium
CTTGAACATCTTCACCCGCTCACCGCCCTAAACGGCTTGGAACCAGCGGTCGCGCTGCTTAGCAAGGCACTGTATGAGCGCAAGCGTATCCTGATTGTCGCCGACTTCGATGCCGACGGGGCCACTTCATGTGCACTCGCCGTGCGCGGGCTGCATCTATTAGGCGCGCAGGACGTGCATTATGTGGTGCCGAATCGCTTCGAGTTCGGCTACGGGCTTACGCCGGAAATCGTGGCGGTGGCGGCGCGGCAAAACCCCGATCTCATTATCACCGTGGATAACGGTATCTCCAGCATCGAGGGCGTGCTGGCCGCCCGGCGCCTGGGCATACAAGTGCTCATTACCGATCATCATCTGCCCGGCGCGGCCTTGCCTGCGGCCGATGCCATCGTCAACCCGAACCAGCCCGGCGATGAGTTCCCGAGTAAAAATCTGGCCGGGGTCGGCGTGATCTTTTACGTCATGCTGGCATTACGCGCACAGTTACGTGCAAGCGGCTGGTTCCAAGAAAACGGCATCAGCGAACCCAACCTGGGGCAACTGCTCGATCTGGTCGCGCTAGGTACCGTAGCCGATGTCGTGCCGTTGGATCACAACAACCGCATCCTGGTCGCGCAGGGTCTCGCCCGCATTCGCCAGGGGGGCTGCAATGCCGGCATCCGCGCGCTGATCGAGATTGCGGGCCGGCAGCAAGGGAGCATTTCGGCCTCAGACCTTGGTTTTGCGGTGGCGCCACGCCTCAACGCGGCAGGACGCCTTGAGGATATGTCGCTCGGTATCGAGTGTCTGTTATGCGACGATGATACGATGGCCCGTGCTATGGCCGCACGCCTCGATGAACTTAACCACGAGCGGCGGGCAATCGAAACCGGCATGCAGGAACAGGCTGTGCTGGCATTGGCCGCGATGAAACTTGATATGGACACACTGCCCAGCGGCCTCTGCCTGTTCAATCCCGATTGGCATCAGGGCGTGATCGGCATTCTGGCCTCGCGCATCAAGGATCGCTTGCACCGTCCGGTGATTGCCTTTGCCCAGACTGCTGAAGGCGAGCTGAAGGGCTCAGCGCGCTCGGTGCCGGGCCTGCATATACGCGATGCCCTGGATGCCATAGCCGCACGTCACGAGGGTCTGCTGAGCAAATTCGGCGGCCACGCGATGGCCGCCGGTCTTTCGCTCAAGCTCGACGACTTTGCGGCCTTCAGTGCGGCCTTCGATGCCGAGGTGCGCCGGCATCTTTCCGAGACACAAATGCAGGGCCTGTTGGAAAGCGATGGTACGCTATCGGAAGACGATCTCCATCTGGAACTGGCTGAGACTATTCGCGCCGCCGGGCCTTGGGGGCAGGGTTTTCCAGAACCGGTTTTTGACAATATCTTTGAAGTGATCAGCCGGCGCGTGGTGGGAGAAAAACACCTCAAGCTGGTACTACGCGAGCCCGGCGATACTAAATTAATTGATGCGATTGCCTTTAATGCCATCCAGCCTGATGCCGCTTCCGAACCAGGCGCTTCAGCCACGGCTACCTTGGCCCCCGATGGCATCCGTGTGAATGATCAATTGCATATTGCCTACAGGCTGGATATTAATGAATACCGGGGCGAGCGTAATCTCCAGTTGCTTGTGTTGCACATGGAATCTGCCTGACCGCGCGCCAATGCATCCGCTGTGCGCACGAACGGTAATAAGTCAGGCCGGCTCAAATCCTTCGACTTCGCTCAGAATAAACACCGCGGAGGAGCCGGCCATTTAAATCATTGTCGGTTCCGCCTTCGGCTTGAACCGACCTACTCGTACTTAACCTGAGATTTCTTAAGTTTGGATTAGCCGTCAAGACAAAGCATTTGTCGGCTCACAGCGGGGATAAGCAGGTCGGCTCAAACGCAGTGGAACCGACGCAATGAAGCTAAGCCAGGGATTATATCTTTAGCTTGGACGCAGCCGATTTCAATTCCATAGTTGAAGATCGCGCAGGCGCAAATGTCGTATGTATTTTGGCGGGGGCCGAGAAGTCGTCGTCTATCTCAGACTCGCCGTTGTCGTTTACCATTGTGGCCAGTACATCGGATATCGCGTCACTTGTCGTTGCGGCAATAGCGCCGGTCGTGTCAGCTACTTCGCGCGTTGCACGGGCAAATTTAGACCCGCCGAACACCTTGGCGAACCAGTTTTTGATGCGGTTTGAATCGGCCGCAACGGTACCCCTTGCATCGGCGTCGAGCAACACGATAATCAGCGGACGCTCGACGACCTTGGTCTGCATAACCAGGCAATGGCCGGCGGGGATGATATAACCCGTCTTGCTCAAACCGATCTGCCAGTTCTTGTCTTTAAACAGCGGATTGCTGTTTTTATACTTGAGGATCGCGCCCTGCCGAAGGTCGTAGCTGGAATCGGTGGTAATCTCGCGGATCAGCGGATAACCAAAACCCGCTTGCACCAGTTTTACCAGGTCGCGCGCCGTGGAAATATTTTCGCTATCCAGGCCGGTGGAATCCCTGAAGCGCGTGTTGTTCATGCCCAGCATCCTGGCCTTCTTGTTCATGGCGGCGATAAAAGCAGTGCGGCCGCCGGGATAGCTACGCGACAGGGCTGAAGCGGCGCGATTTTCGGAAGACATCAGGGCAAGCTGTAAAAGCTCGCGCCGGCTATGCTTGGGCCCGACCTTCAGCCTGGAACGCGAATTGCGCAGGGTATCGATATCGTCATTGCTAATAGCAATTTGCTCACTCATCGGCAAATCGGCATCCAGCGTAACGATAGCCGTCATCAATTTCGTAATCGAGGCGATGGGCTGCTGTACGTCCGCGTTCTTGTCGTACAAAACCTTCGCGGTGGATTGATCAACCACAATCGCATGGTTGGAATGCAGGGTGAGCGCCTGATAATCGCCCTTGTCCGGAGAGGCCATGCCCTGCGAAGCATGGAGCAAGGCTAATGCGGAAAATATAATGACTAACCGGTCACAACTTATAATTTTCTTGATCATATAACCTTGAAGAGGGATTAATTTACGTCCTTAACTTTGGTTTCCCACCTCAGATCCATCCAAAGTAGTTATTAATTTTATGCGTACTATATAGTTACCTGCGCTTTGTGCGGTACTGGTTTAAATAACTATTTACCCGTAATTACAGATATAGTCAAGTAGTTCCTGCACCTCAATTTCAAATTTTGTGTTGGCGGGGACCTTAAAACTTTGCCCCGCTTTATACTCATTCCAGATTCCCGCGCCATTCAGGCGCACATTGCAGCTCCCTTGCATGATATCGATCTTTTCCGGGGCCTGCGCATTAAAGCTGTACATACCCGGCAACATGACGCCCAAGGTCTTTTTTTCACCTTCCTCGGTAATAACCGTGCGGCTGGTCACCTTGCCGTCCGAGTAAATGTTGGCCTTCTTGACCACTTCCACATTTTTAAAATTCATCATTTCTATTTCCAATCCATCCCGATCTGATGCGCTCACTTAAGCCGATGGCAAGCCTGCTCTATAGCCGGCCGCCTGCGCGAAGGCGGCCATAATAACATTGATACACAGTCGCTTGCACGACTCGTGCCGAAAAGGGGCTCAGGACAGGCTACGATAATGAAAATTAAGCGATTACAAGCCTTGAAAAGCCCGGGTTATGGATTCCATACGCGACCGATTAACCCCAAAATCGTAGTAGCCCACCCGCGCGCCGGAGCGAAAATGGATGAGCGGGTATTCGCTATCGAAGAGAAACTCGACATCGTCGATAAAGCCCATGAAACGCGATCGAACCTCCACGGAAAGATAACCGGGGGTATCTATTTTAATGGTGGCGCGCGGCAAGTCCTTGATTATGCCGCGCAGGCGTTCCTGAGCAGCCTGTGCGCTCCCCTTGTAGCGGATCGGCGCCATGCGTTGTTCCGGCCTTTGCGTCATGGTTGAGACACAGCGCGGGGCATCAGGACAAGCCGCCAAGGCAGCCGGTGCTGGAGCAGTATTCATCTTTGCATCGGCCTTATCTAAAGATGCGGCGAAAAGAATTATGAAAATAGCAAGGGCAGGATAGCCGGACGCCAGTCGCGATCTCAAGCCATCCATTTTATTTTTTATTTCTGCCCTTTGCCGCAATGCGCATACGCAGCGCATTCAATTTAATAAAGCC
>JBDSTW010000061.1:0-18108 GCA_039928055.1 Gammaproteobacteria bacterium
AGTTCCGGGATTACCGGGACGGCGTGATCCGGATTTGGCAGGATTTATTGGAATGGGAGAAACTGCATGACAATGGATGATCGCGACGGCGTCATCTGGTTTGACGGAAAAATGGTGCCCTGGCGCGAGGCCAAGGTGCACGTGCTCACGCACACCCTGCATTACGGCATGGGCGTATTCGAGGGTATCCGTGCTTATGAGTGCGCAAAGGGCACGGCGATTTTCCGTCTGCAGGCGCATGTCGATCGCCTGTTCCGCTCCGCCCATATCCTCGGCATGCCCATGCCCTTTGAAAAACAAGACCTATTCGAGGCTTGCCGTGCCGCCGTGCGCGAGAATAATTTGAAATCCGCTTATATCCGCCCCATGTGTTTTTACGGCTCGGAAGGCATGGGCCTGCGTGCCGATAATCTCAAGGTACACGCTATTGTGGCCGCGTGGTCGTGGGGTTCTTATCTCGGCGCCGAAGGCATTGAAAAGGGCATCCGCATCAAGACCTCCTCGTTCACGCGCCATCACGTGAATATCACCATGTGCAAGGCGAAGGCCAACGGCAACTATATGAATTCGATGATGGCGTTGCGCGAGGCCCTTGCGTGTGGATTTGACGAGGCTTTGCTGCTCGACGTGGACGGCTACGTGGCCGAAGGCAGCGGTGAAAATATCTTCATCGTGCGCGACGGCGTGCTCTACACCCCCGAACTGACCTCGGCGCTGGACGGCATTACGCGCGACACGATCTTTAAATTGGCGGACGAGATTAATCTTCCTGTGCGCGAAAAGCGCATCACCCGCGATGAGGTCTATATCGCCGACGAGGCGTTTTTCACCGGCACTGCGGCCGAGGTGACGCCGATCCGCGAACTGGACGGCAGAAAAATCGGCAACGGCGGGCGCGGCCCCGTCACCGAGCATCTGCAAAAGCTCTACTTCGACCAGGTGCATGGGCGGCGCAAGCAGTATCCCGAATGGCTGACGTGGATATAAGAATGCAAGCGCCAATGAAGAACAACGATAAATCCCGTTACTCGGAACCCAACGCGCAAAATCTCTACCGGATAACGCGCGCCGATCTGCCGCTAAACTGTCCGATGGACAGCATGAGCCTGTGGAACTCGCACCCGCGTGTGTACCTGCCCATTGAGGCCACCGGAAAGGCCAAGTGCCCTTATTGCGGCGCGGATTACGTGCTACAGGATTAGTTTCGAGGAAGTGGCCAGGACGAAATTTATTGTGTGGCGCATCAGCGACGGCAAGCGCGGCCATGACAATCAAAGCCTCGGCCTGACGGAGGCCCTGGAAAAATGCGTTCCCATCGCGACATACACCCTGCCCGCACAGCCCGCCTTGCGAGCCTTGGCATACTGGCTGGCGGGGAGTTTCCCTCCTGCCCAGGGGCTGCCCGACCCCGATCTGTTGCTGAGCGCGGGGCACGCCACGCATCTGACCCTGCTTGCCGCGCGGCGCGCGCGCGGCGGACGCGCAGTGGTGCTCATGAAACCCAGTCTGCCGCTGAGGCTCTTCGATCTGTGCATTATCCCGCAGCATGATGCGGTTGCGCCCTCCGGGCGGGTGCTGGTCACGCGCGGAGCGCTGAACCGTATCCGTCCTGCGGACGAGAAGGATACGCGGCGCGGCCTGATTCTGCTTGGCGGCCCTTCACGGCACTATGCCTGGCTGGATGAATCCGTGCTGGAGCAGGTGCGCGCCATCGCCGAATGCGAGCACGAGATATACTGGTGCATTGCGACCTCGCGCCGCACCCCCCACTCCACCTTGGACAGGCTGTGCGAACTCACCTTGGATAATGTCGAAGTCGTTGCACAGCAAGACACAGACGCTGAGTGGCTGCCGGAAAAACTCGCGCGCGCCACACAGGTATGGGTTACTGAGGACAGCGCCTCGATGTTGTACGAAGCGCTGACCGCGAACGCCGCGACCGGCGCGCTGTCGGTGCCCGCCAAAGGCGAGTCGCGCATCGCGCGCGGCGTTGCCGCGCTGGCGCGTGACGGGCTGGTTACGCGCTTCGCCGACTGGCAGTACGGCAGCGCGCTCGCGCCGCCCGCGCAGCCGTTCAACGAAGCGGCGCGCGCCGCCGCCTGGATCAGCGAGCGATGGTTAAAAAACTGACCGTGGTGCAGATGCTGCCCGCGCTGGAGAGCGGCGGCGTGGAGAAGGGTACGCTCGAAGTCGGATGCTATCTCGTGCAGCACGGCCACCGCTCGATCGTAATATCGTCCGGCGGACGCATGGTTGCGCAGCTCGAGCGCGAGGGCAGTGAGCATATACAATGGCCGGTAGGAGCGAAGCGTCTCACCACGCTGCGCTACATCCGGAAGGTGCGCGGGTTCCTGGCGCGCGAGCGGCCCGATATATTGCATTTGCGCTCGCGCCTGCCGGCGTGGATCGGCTATTGGGCGTGGAAGGGGTTACCACAGGAATCGCGCCCGCACCTCGTCACCACCGTGCACGGGCCGTACACGCCCGGGCGCTACTCATCGGTCATGGTGCGCGGCGAGCGGGTGATCGCGATCTCGGACATGATCCGCGAATACATAGTAAGGAATTACCCGTGGGTGGACCCCAACATCATCCGCATCATTCCGCGCGGCGTGGACCCGGCCGCCTACCCGCAGGGCTACCGGCCGCCGGTCGATTGGCTGGCGCGGTGGCGCGCGCAGTATCCGCAGCTCGAGGGCAAGTATGTCATCACCCTGCCGGCGCGCCTCACGCGCTGGAAGGGCCAGGAAGATTTCATAAAGATCATCGCCGGACTCAAGGCGCGCGGCTTGCCGGTGCACGGTGTCATAGTGGGTGACGCCCATCCACGCAAGCAGTATTTCGCCGCTGAGCTGCGCGCCCAGGTGCGTGCCGCCGGGCTGGAAAACGAGATCACCTTCACCGGCCACCGTAGCGACTTGAAAGAGATCATGGCGGTGTCAGATGTAGTGCTGTCATTGTCTCTCGACCCAGAGGCGTTTGGGCGCGTGTCGCTCGAAGCGCTGACGCTCGGCGTGCCGGTCGCCGGCTACAATCACGGCGGCGTCGGAGAACAACTGGCGGCCATCCTGCCAGAGGGCCTCATCTGCGTGGGTGATGTCGGCCAGGCCACCGATCTTGTCCGGCGCTGGCGGTCAGAGCCGCCGCAGATGCCGCAAGCCCAGCCATTCACTTTGGAACGGATGTTGAACGATACGCTGAATGTCTACCTTGAACTTACCCAGCATTAACCTTTCCCCTGATGTTGCCGCGCGCGTCCTCGGCTTGATGCTGGTCGCCTGGCAGCCGTTCATCAGCGGCGCCCGCTTGCCGAGCCTGCTGCTGTTTCTGCTGGGCGTCTGGATGCTCTGGCGCAAGCGTATTGATTTCCAGGCCCTGGCCATCAAGAGGATGGGCCTCGTGTTCCTGCTGCTGTTAATCCCCGTCCTGCTTTCCCTTCCCACGTCGTTCGATCCTCAAGGTGGCCTCAGCGTCGCGGCCTTGCTGCCGCTGTTTTATGTTGTTGGCCTCTCCCTGTTGCAAGGGCTGTCCACCCCCACAGGCCGGGAATGGCTGCAGCGCTGGTTGCTCGTCGTGCTGCTCATCTGGCTGGCCGACGGCTATATCCAATTCGCCTTCGGCAGGGGTCTGTTGGGGGTGTCCATGAGCGAGGATGAGCGCATCCTCGGTTTTTTTGCGGACAATCTGCACCTGGGGCTTTTCCTGGCCGTCCTCTTGCCCGTGATCCTTTGGCGCCTGGCAGCCGAGCGCCCGTGGCTGGCCCTGCTCATCATTGCCCTGACGAGCTTCATCGTCATCATGAACGGTGCCCGCTCCGGTGTCTTGATGCTCGTGTTGGCGTGCATCACCCTGCTGCCGCGATTCACCTGGCGGTACCGGGCGCTGATGGTTATGGTACTGACCTCAGCGCTTATTGCCGCACTCCTGTTTTCACCTGTAATCTCGGATCGGTACGAACGCTTCGTCAGTCTGGGAAACCAGACCGGGGTCAGCCTATTCCAGAAATTCGACGGGGCCTTGAGCGGCCGCGTGATCATCTGGGAAACCGCCTGGCAGATGATCCGGGACCGGCCGCTCACCGGCGTCGGCGCCAAAGCCTTCGCGGAGGCCTATGACCGCTACGCCACCCGGGCGGAGGATCCCTTCCGCAGCGGCGGCGGCTATACAGGCGGGGTCTATCATGCCCACCAGATGTATGTCTCTGTCGCCGCCGAAAGCGGCGTGATCGGATTCGCCGGCCTCCTCGCGGCCATCGGCCTGTGCGCCGCATGGTACTTCCACGCCCCGCCGGAGCGGCGCCGCCAGGCGGCCCCCTTTGTCGCGTCGCTGGTGGTGATTGCCTTTCCGTTACAATCGCAGCCCGTTCTCTACACTCTCTGGTGGTTTCCGATCGTGCTGCTGCTCCTGTGCGCCATGCTGGCGGCATTGGGCAACAACAATCCCTCCTTGCACAGCGGGTGAGAATGAAAAATTCGCAATTATCGATTCGGCCCTATAGGATGAAACGATGTACAGACCCGTCAAAGAACTGAGCCGCACCCTGCGCATTCCCTTCAACCGCTACTTCGCGTTCCGGCGGCTGAAGGAATATCATGCGCAGCCGCGCAGCCTTGAGGAAACCGTGGACTGGGCGATGCGCTTCGGGCGCTACGGCTACTTCACCATTCACACCTTGCAGAAGCGTTCCGAAATCATCGCGCTCGCCAAGGTGGTCGCGGTGCTCCAGCCGAAGATCATTCTCGAGATCGGCACGGCACGCGGCGGGACGCTGCTCGTCTGGTCGAGCATCGCTTCGGACAAGGTGATCACCTGCGACCTTGTGCATCGTGATGCACAGAGACCGCTGCTCGAGGCCCTGCCGCCGCCCGCTTCGAAATGCAGGGTTAAGCTGCTCACCGGCAACTCGCATGAAGCGGCGTTCAAGCAGCGCATCGCGCAGGAACTGAACGGCCGGAAGGCGGACTTCCTGTTCATTGATGGCGACCACACCGAGTCCGGTGTCGCCCAGGACTATAACGACTACAAGGAATTTGTGCGCCCCGGCGGGATCATCGCTTTCCACGATATCGTCGAGAACCAGCCCTTGCCGACCAATCAGGTCTATCACCTGTGGAAGAAGGTCAAGCCTCAGGCAATCACCGAGGAATTCGTGAACGATCCGAAACAGTGTGGCTTCGGCATCGGCATTATTCGCATGCCGGCCTGAGCGGCAGCGCGGCGAGCACTGTCTGTAGTTGGTTTCGGATCGCGTCCGCGGAAAAATACTTCTCATAGCTCGTGCGCGCGGCCGTGCCGAGCGCGGCAAGCCGATCGGGCCGGCTCACGAGCGCCGTGACCGTTGCGGCGAGCGCCGCGCCGTCACTGGCCGGTATCCAGGCGATGCCGCTGCCAATCTGGTGGTCGCGCAGTGTGGCCGGATAGGCCGGGGCCGTGCAGGTAACGAGTGGTTTCCCGCAGGCCAGCGCCTGGAACACCTTGTTGGGGATTACGCGCTGTGCCTTTGGCGTCTGTCCGAACACGCCGAGGAGAATATCGGCACACCGGATGCGATCCGGGAGTTGCGCGTAGGGTAGCCAGTTTTCAAACACGATATTCGCCAACCCGGTGGCTTTCTCTCTGCACGCATCCAGCAGGGGGCCGCTGCCCAGCAGCACCCAGCGCACCGGCGGGCCTTGGTAGAGACGCGCAGCTTCGACGATGACCTCCGGTCCCTGCAGTGGGATAAAGCTGCCGTAGAACAACACTTCAATGGGGTCGTTGGGTGTATACGGCACGGATTCCGGTGTGAACAGGGATTCCTCGGCCCCGACATAGACGACATGCAGCCTGTCGGGCGCAACGCCCAGTGTCTCGGCAAAGTAGTGTGCATGTTCGGGTGTGTCGGCGAGCACAATATCGGCGCGCGCGAACAGACCGCGTTCCCATTCGAGCAGGTGGCGCGCCTTGGCGCTGTGCTCGGAAAACTTTGCGCGTTCGAACACTTGTTTCTCGTAGGCACTGATGAGCGGGTCGAACAGCAGCGGGATGCCGCCGCGGCGGGCGTGGCGCGCCGCCGTGGCCAAGTCGCGCTGGCGGAAACAGGGCACATGTATCAGGTCGGCGCGTGGCAGTTGACGCAGCCAGGCTTCGAGATCGCCGAGTGGGCTCAATACCGGATGAAAGTCCACGATCCGCCAACCGAGCGCCGCATAGGCCTGGCGCAGGATGCGATTGCGCGAGTAGTCGGAGTCGAAGCGCCCCCACCACAGCACGATTTTCGCCGCTGCGTTCATTTCCCCGGTTTTTGTCGCTTGCGTGCGAGCCGGAAGCGCTCGCGGGTCTTGGCCAGACGAATGAAGCGCTGGAAGGCATACATGTAACTCACCACCACACCATCGACACCGTTCACGAACTCGCGCCACAGCACGAACGACATAAACCGGGCACGACTGAGGCTATGTGATTCCCCCAACTTTCCGGAAACATCGGTCAAGGCCAACCGGGAGACGTTCTTTGTCAGATCCACCGCAACTGTTGTAGCATTCATATTTTATTGTAACGCTCCGGGGCGTCTACAAAAGCGGGGACGAGTTAGTCCGTTAATTATGGGCGGAAGCAGATCATGAAATTATCAGTATATATAGTAACTCTTAATGAAGAAGAAAGATTAGAAAATACCCTAAAGGCGGCATCCGAGGTAGCCGATGACATATTAGTTGTGGACAGCGGATCCGGCGATTGTACAGAAGAGATCGCACGAAAATATGGGGTAAGATTCATCTTTAATAAATGGAAGAATATTTCGTCACAAAAACGTTTCGCTCAAAATGAATGCCTGTATGACTGGGTTTTATCTCTTGATGCAGATGAGGTTTTGTCTGAAGGGCTAATCAAGGAAATTAAGGACTTAAAAAAAATAAAAGAAATCCAGAGTCTGAATGCCTATAAAATAAAAATCGTCGCTATGTACCCGGGAGACAAAAAACCAAGATTATTCGCGAATTACTACAATCTGGTCCGTTTTTATAATCGCAAGAAAGCAACAATGCCAGACGATTTAACTCATGATAGAGTGATTCTGGAAGAGGGATGCAGAGTTAACCAGCTAAAAAATGAAATCCATCATTTCTCATACATATCCCTAACCAAAATTTGGTATAAATACAATACTTATAGTGACGAGTTAGTAAAAACAGCAATTGCGACGGGAAAAAGCTATTCGAGAATCAGATTGATATTTGAATTCCCCGGCCAATTTCTGCGTTACTATATTTTAAGAAGACAGTTCCTTCATGGATGGTGGGGGTTTATCTCGGCGGTTACCTCTGCTTATTTTCGTTTTTTGAAAATCGCCAAATATATCGAATATCAGCTAACAAAAGGGAAGGGCTAGTTCCGGCGGAGAATGCACGAGAAAAACTTCAGCGTGACCCATACTACATGAAACGCTACTCGCTATTTCTGGATATTGCCAATGTATTCAAGACAATCAGGGTCGTCCTGCTTGGAAGGAGGCGCTGATGAACGACGCGCATTACGTCGTCACCGGAGGCGCGGGATTTATCGGTTCGCATCTGGTCGACGCGCTGATCGTCCTGAACCACAGGGTCGTTGTCCTCGACGACTTCAGTACAGGAAAGAGAGAAAACCTGAGAGCGGTAGCCAAATCCAGCAAGTTGCAGGTTATAGATGGCGACATCCGGAATATGGACGTCGTCATGGATGTGTCCAGGAACGCCAAAGGCATATTTCATCTGGCTGCCTTGGTGTCCGTGCAACGCAGTATCGAAAATCCTCAACTTAGCTTTGATATCAATGTCCGCGGCGCAATCAATGTTCTGGAGGCATCGCGGATGCACAACGTGCCCCGTATGGTGTTTGCCAGCTCGGCGGCCCTGTATGGAGACGCTGGTGCTCCCGTTAGTGAGCAGATGGGAGGCATGAAGATGTTATCGCCCTATGCGCTCGACAAGCTGGTTATCGAGCAGTATGGCGCCTTGTACGGCGAGCTGTACGGAATAAGTACCACGGCATTACGTTACTTTAACGTTTATGGATCGCGACAGGATTCGAATTCGCCATATTCTGGAGTGATCTCGATCTTTGCTGAAAAGATAAGGAGTGGCTCGGAAATCGGAATCTATGGCGATGGCGAGCAGACCCGCGATTTTATTCACGTGTCAGATGTTGTGCAGGCGAATCTGGCCGCCATGGAAAGTAATCGCATGGGTGCGCAGGTATTCAACGTCGGTACCGGCACGGCAACAAGCATCAACCGGCTTGTCGAGGTTTTGTCCACAATTGCTGACCGCCGTGTCGCCCCCGGGTTCCTTCCTGCACGGCATGGCGACATCCGGTATTCCATGGCAGATATATCGCTGATCCGTGAAAGACTCGGTTTCGAGCCGAAGATCGGCCTGACGCGCGGTTTAAGGGAATTAGTGGCCAGCTTGGCGGGACCCTAGGCTTCTCTCAGTGAACGCATGAAGTCAGCGCGGTATGAAGTTGCCGAACAATAATCATTGCGCCGTCCTTCGCGCCCAATAACTTGACGAGATAGGTTGAGCAGCCAGTGATTGCGGCGCAGGGATTCGCCGTAGCCGGTCCAGGCGCGGATGTACCTCTGTGCGCCAAGTTCGGCGCTGATCTTCAGTGTATCGTGCTCGCTGCCACTGTCGATGACATGCACTTCATCCATCTACTCGCGTACGCTTTTGTTCGCCAGCGGGATCCGGTCGGCCTCGTTTTTGGTGATGATGAAAACCGAAATCGGGGTCGCTTCATGATTCACTTGTCATGGCGGGATCGCGCCCGCGCGGGCACTTATCCGGCAGCCCCCAGTGCTCCGGTCTGCCCAGTGCCAGCCACCCGAGCTGGGTAAGGTAGATGCCAAGCTTGTCACGAAACCGGCCCACCAACCCCAGGGTCAGCAGCACGATGAGCAGGTTCGTGACAGTATTGATCAACAGACGGATGATGCGGTAGAACGTCAGCAGGGAGGCGACCAGCGGCGGCATGGTCTTGTGGTAGAATTGCAGTCTGGCGCGCAGCATTTCCACCTGCGCGCCGCGCCGCTTGCCGCGCGTGGCGCCGCCCTTGAGATGGGTGATGCGCGCCGCCGGGTCTACCACCACCCTCCAGCCATGCCGGAGTATGCGGTGACTCCATTCGATATCTTCGCCATAGAAGAAGAAATCGTTATCCAGCGAACCGGCCTCCTGTATCGCGGCGACGCGCACCGCCATGCAGGCCCCGACTACGGTTTCGGTTTCGATCAGGCCGTCACGTTCCACCAAGACGGGTTTCTTTTTTAGAAAACCCAGTCCCAGTTCGTTCAGGGCGGTAGGGACACTGCCGCAGGAGCGCTGCAGGCCACCCGCGGCATCCTGCAGCTGTCCGGTGATGACACCGACGCGTGGTTCGCGCCGGAAGTCGGCCTCAAAGCGATCGAGCACATCCGCCGCGAGAAAGGCATCGCTGTTCAGCAGCAGGATGAACTCACCGGTGGCGCACGCAATCGCCTGATTGTTGGCGCGCGCAAAGCCGTTGTTGCAGCGGTTACGGATGATGTGTACCTGTGGAAAGGAAGCCGCGACCTGCTCGGCCGAACCGTCGCTGCTGCCATTGTCCACCATAAAAATCTCATCACGCACGAGGTCACAGGCGGCATGCAGGGCGGCAAGCGCCTTGAGCAGCATTTCGGCACCGTTCCTGTGTACGATGATGATTGAGAAGCGTCGGGGCATAATGTTTTTACGCAGAAACGGCGCCAGTTTAACAGGTTTGGTGCAGGGGTGAATGCCTATGCCATCAACCGAAACACCAGAGCAGCATGCTATTTACTTCACCCTCTGATATACATTGGGCTCGCCGGGTGGGCGCGTCTTGAAGCGCCGGTGCACCCACAGATATTGCTCCGGCGCCTTGAGTATCTGCGCCTCGATGAGTTGATTGATGCGTAGGGTATCGGCCTCGACATCACCGCTGGGGAAATTGTCCAGCGCCGGCAGCAGCGTGAGCGCATAACCCTGCGCGCCCGGCAGGCGGTGCTGGAAGAAGGGCACCACCGGCGCGCCGCTTATGCGCGCCAGCCGCGCGGTGGAGGTAATGGTCGCGGCCGGGACACCGAAAAAGGGCACGAAGATACTGTGCTCACGGCCGTAATTCTGGTCCGGCGCATACCACACCGGCAGACCCATTTTTAAACTGTCGAGGAAGGCGCGCACGTCGCCGCGCGGGATGGCCTGATCACAATACCTTTCGCGCGCGCGCCGCATCACGGCTTCGAACAATGGATTTTTGTGTTCACGGTACATGCCGTGGAACAGTGTCCGCATGATCAGCATGCGGGCGCCGATCTCCAGTGTGGTGAAGTGAGCCGAGAGCAGAATCACACCCTTGCCTGTTTTCTTGGCCTGCTCCAGGTATTCCAAGCCTTCGATGCGTGCCAGACGGCGCAATTTTTTGTCCGGTGTCCACCAGCTCATCGCGGTTTCCACGGCGCTCATGCCCAGGGAGCTAAAATGGCGGCGCAGCAAGATTGCGCGCTCGGTTGCGCTAAGCTCCGGGAAACACAAATCCAGGTTGACCGTAGCAATGTGCCGGCGTGCGGGCGAGGCGTGATACAGGATACGGCCGAGGATATTCCCGAGCTCAAGTTGTGCGCGATAAGGCAGTTGCGCGATGAGCCACATTATTCCCAGCAGCAGCCACGTAAGCCAGAAACGCGGGGCGATAAAACGCCTGCGCAGGAGCGGTAATCGAGTCTCGCGGCGAGCTTCCACGCCGCTGATTTTAACGCGCGCAGCGGCCTCAATACAAATCCATGTTGGCCAAGGTCAGCGCCAGCGACGCTGTTGAGCCCTGTGCTATCATGACGCGCGGGGCGATACAAAGGACATTACCAGACCTTTGCCGAAGCCGATATCAACAGCCTGCAATGGCCGGTTATAGGGAATGTTTAAAATGCGCACGGGACATCTGAAGTTTCCCTTTTCTGTTATGTGTGCAGAGTAAGAAAAAGTACTATCAGGTGCGGATTAATCTGCGCAGCATGCCATGAACCAGCGCATTCAAAGTCAAAACTAAAGATGATGAGGCGGCTCTACACCTTTTTGCTCTACCTGCTAATGCCCGCCGTGTTGCTGCGCCTGGCGTGGCGTGGCTGGAGCGCGCCGGCTTATTGGCGGCGCTGGCCGGAGCGCTTCGGGTTTATTCCCGCGCTGGAAAACACGTATCCAACAAATCAACAAATTGTATGGCTGCATGCCGTATCCGTGGGTGAGGTGCAGGCCGCCGTGCCTATCATCCGTGCCCTGCGCACCGACTTTCCACACCTCAAGGTCGTGCTGACGACGATGACGGCCACCGGCTCGGAGCGCGTGCGCGCAAACTTCGGAAACGACGTCGAGCATTTTTACGTACCCTACGATCTGCCCGGCGCCGTGCAGCGTTTTTTAACGCGTGCGCGTCCCAGGCTTGCGATAATTATGGAGACGGAATTGTGGCCCAATATTTTTCATTTCTGCCACGCGCGCGGTATTCCGCTTGTCCTGGCTAATGCGCGGCTTTCCGAGCAATCGGCCGTTAAATATCGACCTGTGCGCCGTCTGTTGGCCGAGACTCTGGCAAAGGCGTCTGTCATTGCCGCGCAGACTGAGCAGGATGCACAGCGTTTGATTGCGCTGGGTGCGGATCCCAATTACGTCCATGTTACCGGCAGCATCAAGTTCGATATTAAATTAACGGCGAGCCTGCGCGAAGAGGCCGCGGTGCTGCGCCGCCGCTGGGGTGTGGAGCGCGCCGTGTGGATCGCCGCGAGCACGCACGAAGGCGAAGAGAGGCTGGTGCTCGATGCCTTCGAGGCCGTGCGGCAGGCCATCCCGCAGTGTTTATTGGTGATCGTGCCGCGCCATCCCGAGCGTTTTTCCAAGCTCGCTGCGCTGTGCCATAAGCGCGGCTACCAGACGGTATTACGCAGCGAGCGTACCCCCTGCAATGCCGATACCGATGTGTTTATCGGCGATAGTATGGGCGAGTTGCCGGTGTTTTACGCCGCTGCCGATGTGGCCTTTGTCGGCGGCAGCCTGGTGCCCACCGGTGGGCATAACCTGTTGGAGCCCGCAGCCTTGGGCCTGGCGGTGATTATCGGCCCGTACATGTTCAACTTCGAGGAGATTACCCGCATGCTGTGCGCGGCGGGTGCGGCATGCCAGATTCAGGATACGGCGGAATTAAGCGCGGCGGTGATCAGGTATCTCAGCGATGCCAATCTGCGCTTTGCGGCAGGTGAGCAGGGCAGGCAACTGGTGGAACAGAACCGCGGCGCACTGCATGCACTGTTAGAGCTGATCGAGAAATATTTGCGCTAGAATCGCCTATTGCGACAGCGCCAAAAACTATTGACCGCGATAAAACAAACTGCGAGCCAGGCCAGGCCTTCCATAATAGCGGCGAACACATCGCTCATATAATGCACGCCGAGATAGACGCGGCTGAAGGCGACCAGCAGGATCATCAGCGTCGCAAATATAAGCGCCAGCAGGCGCCAATGCCGGGCCCGCACGTTCCCGAAAACAAAGGCGACCAGTACACCGTAAAATACCGTGCTGCCCAGCGCGTGGCCGCTGGGGAAGCTGTACGTGGTGAGGGTCAGTAGCGGGTCCATAAATACGGGACGTGCGCGCGCAAAGATATCCTTCATTACCAGATTCAAGATCAAACCGCCGGGCACGGCCAGGATGAGGGCACATAACCAGTACCAGCGCCGCTGCCAGAGCAGGATGGGCGCGCAGATGCCCGCCATGAGGCCGATTCCCAGCGGCCTATGAATATGGGTGATGACGAGCATCGCGGTGGTTACGGGCGGCGAGGCCTGGGCATGGAGCCAGGCAGATATTTTTTTATCCATAAGCGTAAGCCAGGTATCGCCGATGACGTTGCCTGCGATGGCGGTAAACAGCAGGGTCGCCAGGATGAAGACGCCGGCGGCCCAGAGTAGCGGCAGGTAATCTTTCCCTCTGAGACGGCCGGCGAGGTTGCTTGGTTGCTCGGTCATGCGTTCTTGGGATCTTGTTATTTCGCTTAATGGTTAGCGCTATCGACACGCACCCAGCCATTTTTCGTGTGGGAAAAATGTTCGGCAGCCGAGACGGTAAACTGAGCATGCTCGGCCTGCCAACTGTAACGCTCAATTGAAATGCCCGGCTTGTCGATATGGATCACATTAAATGTGTTGGCCTCACCCCGGCTGCGCGTAGAGGTGGCCGTACCCGCCTGGATCACGAGCGCGGAATGCCCGCTGATCTTGTAACGTTCGGCTGTGTGCCCGGTATGGCTGATGTGCAGGTGGCCGGCAAGCAGCACGTCAATGCCGCATCGTGCGAGCGTGTGCATCGCAAGGTGCGCGCGCCCAACCAGGGGGTTGGCTGCATGGCCCTCCGGAAGATCGAAGGGGTGGTGCGTGACCACGATCTTCACGATGCTGTCGGCGAGATGGCAAAAGCGCGCGGCTACGCGTGCGATTTGCTTCTGGTTAATGCGCCCGTGCTTGAGGGTCAATGAACGCGCGGTATTGACTCCGAGGACGGCGATTTCGTCGTCCGCATAAAACGGCTCAAGATCATTGGTAATATAACGCCGGTATTTAGTCAGCGGTTCAAGGAAACGCGCGGCAATATTATAGAGCGGCACATCATGATTACCCGGTACGACAATCTGGGGTGAGGGCAGCGCATCCAGGAAGGCGCGCGCCTCTTTGAACTGCTGTGTACGCGCACGTTGCGTGAGGTCGCCGGAGATGGCGATGACATGAGGATTGAGTGCCGTAACGGCCGCAATTAACGGCTTAATAATCGTATAGTCAATACGGCCAAAATGCAGGTCGGAGAGATGGACGATGCTGCGCATGGGCCCCCGCTCACTCAGCCTTTTCAACGGTGCCGGCAGGCACAATAACGCGCAGTGCCCCGGGCCGCATGCGGTAATGCAGCGGTGTATCCATGCGTACGACCTCGCCATCCAGGGCAACGCGCATGTGCCGGTGGCGTGTTTCGATCCAGGCCTCTTGAGCGCACAGTACGCGTAGATCGTCGGCCTCGCGCAAGCGCCCGCACAAGGCGCGCATAGCGAGCCACAGCAGGCTTGGCCAGCTCTCCGGCTGCGGCACATAGAAGGCCAATTTATTTTCGGTCAGGCACTTGGCACCGTCCAAACTATAGTTCGCCATTTGATAAGCGTTATTATTCACGAAGACCAGCGGTGTGCGGCAAGCGATTTCCTTGCGGTCTGCATTCAGATGAATACTGAGGAAGGGATTGGGCCGAAACATGGTATATGCCCCCGAGAGAAAGGCCGCAATCTTGCTGCGTCCCCAGCGGTCATAGGCCTTCTCGCGTTCGCGAATGATAGTGGGGTAGAGGCCCAGGCTTGAATTATTAAGGAACAGACGCCCGTTAACATCACCGACATCTACCTCGCTGCTATGGCCTGCGATGATGTTGCGCACCGCGTTTTCCAGATCCAGCGGGATATTTAAATTTCGTGCGAAGTAATTGAACGTCCCCAGCGGTAGAATGCCGAGCGGAACAGAGGTCCCTGCCAGCGTAGAGGCAACGGCATTAACGGTTCCATCGCCGCCGCCGGCCACGATGATATTGAATTTTTCACCAAGCGCGCCGCGCGCAAGGTCGGCAATTTGCGTGCCGTTATGGGCCAGCGATATAGATATTTCGGAATCGCTCGCCGCGAATAATTCCGCTAGCCGCTGGCAGTCATGCTCTTTATTATCCGCGCCGACGGAGGCATTGATGATAATCTTTATCGCAGCCACGGCCTGATTCAGAATCCGGGGTTCAAGGGTGAGCTGCGGAGGGCGATTTTTTAAGGCCCATAATGCTTGCAATACCGGCCAGCAAGAGACCGATCAGGATCAGCGCGGGTCCGATGCCGGTGTTAAGCAAGGTCCCCGCCCAGGCTTGATGAAAAACGATGGCCAGATAGAGCATGCCGGAGTGCAGTAATGCCCCGGCAATAAATACCCAGCTAATGATCTGTTTGAATAATACGGGAATTGCCAGTAGTCCCAATACCAGGCCGACTACAATATTGAGCAGGGATTCCAGGTTTCCATGGGTGTGCGGGCCGCTCTTTATCGCATCGATTGGGGCTCGGGCGTTGAGTTGTTTATTCAGCGCAAGCAGTGCGCCGCTATTGGCCCTGGCGATCTGGTCGGCACTCATCGGCTCTAAATTTTCCTCAAAATTATTTGCGGAAAACTGTTCAAGGCGACTGAACGCCGCCTGTTTTTCCTGCTGTGCCTGTGCGACGGTGTCGAACTGAGTGATCATAAACGGTCCCAGCGCGGCAGTAAAAACCAGGTAGAGAAAACCAAACACGATATTTTTTTTACCGATCATAGCGTTCACCTCATAAAGTTGCGCGTTGATAAGAACATTGGATTAATTGTTGATCAACTTACGCACCAGCCTAACGGATGAGCGCAGCAATTTTCTTAAAATGTTCATGATCTGCGTTGCGCAGCCACTCGAACAAAACAGACTCCGTATTGCTGATGGTAATGCCTGCCTCGCGCATGCGCGCCAGGGCATTGCTGCTATTGGCCTGGGTGCGCGAGCAGACGGCATCTTCGATAATAAAAATCTGCAAGCCTGAGGCGTGCAATTCAAGCGCGCTCTGGAGTACACATACATGCGTTTCCATGCCCGCCATGATTATTTGCCTGCGCCCGTGCGCGGCCAGCGCATGCCTGAATTCAACGGAACCGCAGCAGGAGAAAGAATTTTTTGCGCAACGCTGCGCCGCAGGGGACAAGTGTTGCGTAATGCTTGCGGCCGTTCTTCCCAGCTTTTCGGGGCTCTGCTCGCTCACCAGCACCGGGATACCCAGCAGCACAGCGGCTTGCAGCAGTATCGTGCTGTTACGCAGCAACAGGCTTGCCGATTCTTCCGGCATCGCGGCGATGAGACGATCCTGGATGTCGACCAGGACGAGCAAGCTGCCGGCGGCATCACACAGGGTGGTGGGTGGTGAAGTTGCCATCTGTCTTACGGAGAATTTAAATCAGGTATCGTTGAACTGGGATAAGACTCTGCCGAAGTTTGCGCGCCGGAGCCGGATTCAAAGCTGCATTCCGTTGCCGAAGCCTGCGTGCTAGCCGCGGGGTTTAGCCATTTATTAATCTGTTCCAGGTCAACGGGGCTTAAACTGCCTGCCGCCTGTTTAAGGCGCAGGGTCTCGATAATGTAATCATACCGTGAACGCGCGTAATCGCGCTTGGCCTGGAATAAGAGGCGCTGTGCATCGAGCACATCGACGGAGGTGCGAATGCCGACGTCCAGCCCGGCCTGGCTGGCATCCAAGGCGCTTTGATTGGACTTCACGGCCTGGTTAAGCGCATCCGCCCGGCTGATATTGGCGAGTACATTTAAATAGGAGGCGCGCGCCTGGCGCACGACGGTGCGCTGTTGCTGCTCTAAGAGTTCGCGCGACTGCGCGAAACGGAACTGTGCCTCACGCGTACGCGAGTTAACCAAACCGCCTTGAAAGATGGGTGCGGTTAACTGTACGGAAAGCGAATCGCTGCCGATCTGGCTGCCGCCGAAGCGGCCGCCGCCGGAGTTGGAAAACGAGTGCGTGCCCACCAGATCCACGGACGGATAATGTCCGGCGCGTTGGCGCTCGATTTCATCGCGTGCGGCCTGTGCGGAAAATTCTGCGGCGTTGACCTGCGTGTTTTGTTTAAGGGCCGCATCGGCCCATTGTTCGATATCGTTGGGTACGGGCGTGGGGAATGTAATGTTGTCAGCCAGTGGGGCCAAGCCTTCGTGATAGCTTCCGGTAATCTCGCGCAATGCCTCGCGCGCGCTGGCCACTTGATTCTCGGCCGCTATCTCTTGCGCCGCGGCAAGATCGTAGCGTGCCTGCGCCTCATTAACATCGGTAACGGGGACCAGACCGACATCGAAGCGCTGGACACTCTGCTCCAACTGGCGCGCGATGGCATTTTTTTCCGCGCGTGCGAAGCTCAGGCTGTCGAGCGCGGCCAGTACATCGAAATAGCGCGTGGCGATGCGCAGCAAAAGTTCCTGTTGCGCGGTCGCCAGCACGGCATCGGCCTGGCTGACCAGCGCATCCGCCTGACGCAGGGCTGCGGAGGTGCCGTGGTTATACAAGGGCTGCACGAGATTGAGCGCATAGCCGCTGCTGGTGAAATTTGATACGCCGTTATTAACGCTGCCGGTGCCTGGGATCTGGAGGTCTTGGCGGGTTACCGAGCCATCAGCAGTCAAATTGATCGCAGGAAAGCGCAAGGCGCGCCGTTGCGGCCGGATCTCACGCGTGGCCAGACGCGCCGCCTCCGCGGCCAGTAGCTGCGGATCGCTTTGTGCCGCCAGCCGGCAAATATCAAGCAAGTCTTCCGCAGTGGCTGCGCCCGGCAGGCTAAGCAATGCAAGCAATGCCAGGGGCGGTATTTTTCTGGCTACACTCATGGTGTGACAGTCTCAAGATTAACTGAAGGCACTGCCTTGCTCTCGTTGTGAAGGCTGCGCCTGCGCGCCAGAAGCGTATAGGCAGTGGGTATAACAAACAGGGTTAACAGCGTGCCGAGCAGCAAGCCGCCCACGATGACCCAACCGATTTGCTGGCGGCTTTCCGCGCCTGCGCCGCTAGCGATGGCGAGAGGGACGGCACCGAGCACCATGGCGGAGGTAGTCATAAGGATGGGGCGCAGACGCAGGGTAGCCGCCTCGATAACCGCACTCAACTTGTCTTTGCCGCGGTCCTGCAGTTGGTTGGCAAACTCCACGATTAGAATGCCGTGTTTGGTGATCAGGCCGACAAGCATAACCATACCGATTTGACTGTAGACGTTCAGCGTGCCGCCGGTAAGCTTTAGCGACAATAGTGCGCCGGTAATCGCGAGCGGCACGGTGAGCATGATGATGAGCGGGTCGATAAAACTTTCAAACTGCGCCGCCAATACCAGATAGATGAACACCAGGGCGAGCACGAAGATCAGGTATAGCGAGGCGCCCGACTCCTTGAACTCGCGTGACTGCCCATCATAATTGACCTGCGCCGACTCCGGCAAGGTCTTGTTCGCAGTCT
>JBDSTW010000062.1:0-9589 GCA_039928055.1 Gammaproteobacteria bacterium
CCGCCACGCGATCCAAGACAGGCGGTTACCGCGGCGACGAAAACATGGCCGCGCTCTTCGTAGCCGCTGTACATATCGAAGCTGGCACAGGCCGGCGACAGCAGCACCTGATCGCCGGGTTGCGCAAACTCTTTCGCCGCGCGCACCGCGTCCTGCATAGTGCGCGCCTTGGCCACGGGTACCGCGCCCGCCAGTGCCGCCTCAATGATGGGTGCATCGCGGCCGATAAGCACCACGGCGCGCGCATAATCGGCCACGGCCTGACGCAACGGTGAAAAATCCGCGCCCTTGCCGTCGCCGCCTGCGATCAACACGATCTTGCCCTGCCTGCCGTCGGCGCTTGCAAGGCCCTGCAAGGCCGCCAGCGTGGCGCCGACATTGGTGCCCTTGGAGTCGTTATACCAATCTATGCCGTCTTGCCCGGCGACCCATTGGCTGCGGTGCGGCAGGCCGGGAAATTCGCGCAAAGCATCCAGCATGGCAGCGCGGGGCAACTTCAAGGCGTCGCCCAGGGCCAGCGCCGCCAAGGCATTGGCGATATTGTGACGGCCCTTGATGCGCAGCTCGCGCGCCGCTAATAAGAGTTGCCCCCCACGGGCAAGCCAGGTGTCGCCGCATTCATTACACAGGCCGAAGCCGTCGGGGGCAGGCGCCGCCAAACCGAAACGCGTCACGCGTCGACCGGGGCAAATCATGGCGCTCACCGTGGGGTCATCCGCATTGATGACCATCACGCCGTCGCCGTTATAAGCGCGCTGTTTGGCGCGGGCATATTCATCGAACGTCGCATAGCGGTCCATATGGTCGGGCGTGATATTGAGCACGACGGCCGCCGCGGCGTTTAAGGACGAAGTGGTTTCCAGTTGAAAGCTCGATAGTTCCAGCACATACAGATCGGGTTCGTTGTCTTGCACCAAATCCAGGGCGGGCGTGCCCAGATTACCGCCCACGCGCACCGTGAGGCCGGCGCGTTGCGCCATCAATCCGACCAGCGTGGTCACCGTACTTTTACCATTCGAACCGGTAATAGCGATGACCGGTGCGTGGGCGTAGCGGGCAAACAATTCGATATCGCCGAGCACCGGGATGCCGCGCCGTGCCGCCTCGGCAATGACGGGCTCTTTTAGAGACACCCCCGGGCTAAGCACAATCTGCTCCGCGCGCGCCAGGATCCCGGCATTAAAGCCTTCCATAAACACCGCGACCTGGGGCAGCTCTTGTTGCAGACTGGCAAGGCCCGGCGGTTGGGCGCGGCTGTCGGTCACCGCGAGCGGCACATCGCGCGCGGCCAGAAAACGCGCGCAGGATAAGCCGGTCTTGCCTAGACCGACGATCACCGTACGCGGTGCGCTTGCTGTCCGGTTCATGACCGCGGCCATCGGCAGAGTCCTGGGCATGGCGTTTCCATATCAGCGTAATTTCAGGGTGGCGAGGCCGATCAGCACCAGCACCACGGTAATAATCCAAAAGCGCACAATGACGCGCGGCTCCGGCCAGCCCTTGAGCTCGAAGTGGTGGTGCAGCGGAGCCATTCGGAAGATACGTTTCCCGGTCAGCTTGAACGAGGTCACCTGCAGGATGACCGAGACCGTCTCCATGACGAACACGCCGCCCATGATCAGCAGCACGAGTTCCTGGCGCACCACCACGGCCGTTATGCCGAGCGCGGCGCCCAGGCCCAGCGCCCCGACGTCGCCCATGAAGACCTGCGCCGGGTAGGTGTTAAACCACAGAAACCCGAGTCCGGCCCCGACTAGCGCACCGCAAAACACCACGACCTCGCCCACGCCGGGGATGTAGGGAATGGCCAGGTACTTTGCGAAGTTTGCATTGCCGGTGAGGTAGGCGAAGATGCCGAGCGCGCCGGCCACCATGACGGCGGGGAGAATGGCCAGGCCGTCGAGCCCATCGGTGAGGTTTACCGCATTGCTGGAGCCGACGATGACGCCATAGGCCAGCAGGATAAAGACCAGGCCGAGCTCCGGGGCAAAATTCTTGAAGAACGGTACGACAAGCTCGGTCTCGGCGGGAATTTGCGCGGTGAAATAGAGGAACAGGGCTGCGCCCAGGCCCACTACCGATTGCCAGAAATATTTAGAGAGCGCGCCGAGCCCCTTCGAGTTGCGCAGCACCAGCTTTTTATAATCATCGACCCAGCCGATGGCGCCGAACAATAGCGTCACCACCAGCACGATCCAGATATAGCGGTTGCTCAAGTCTCCCCACAGCAGAGTGGTGGCGCCGATAGCCACCAGAATCAGGGCGCCACCCATGGTGGGCGTGCCCATCTTGATCAAGTGCGTCTGCGGGCCGTCATCACGCACCTGCTGGCCGATCTGGTAGAAGCTCAGGCGTCGGATCATGATCGGCCCCAGCCACAGCGAGATCACCAGCGCCGTCAGCGCGCCCAGGATCGTGCGCAGGGTCAGGTATTGCACGACGCTAAAGCCGCTGTAGAGGTGTTCGAGCTGTTGAAATAGATAGAGCAGCATCTAAACCCCCGCGGCCGGCGTTGCGCCAAGCCCCGCGACCACGCGCTCCATGCCCGCGCTGCGTGAGCCCTTTATCAGCACGCTGACCTGCTGCGGCTGTGCGGCGGCAAGCTCGTCGCGCAAGGCCGCGATGAGTTCTTCCTGGCCGGTAAAGTGCCGCGCCGCGCTACCGAAGCCTGCCGCCGCCAGGCGGCTCAATTCACCCACGGTAAACAGCCTGTCGATACCCAGGCTGCGCGCCTGTCGCCCGACGGCCTCGTGCTGCGCGCCGCCGGTGCTGCCCAGCTCCGCCATATCGCCCAGCACCAGCCACTGCTGGGCCGGTTCCTGCGCCAATACCTCGAGCGCAGCCGTTAAGGAACCGGGGTTGGCATTGTAGGTATCGTCGATAAGGCGCGCGCCGCACAGGCCGGGCTTGATCTGCAGGCGGCCCTTGACCGGCTGCATGGCTTCCAGGCCGCGCTTGATCTCGTTTAAGCCCGCGCCCGCCGCGAGGGCTGCGGCGCTGGCCGCCAGTGCGTTCATCACGTTATGCCGGCCGGGCAGGGCCAGGTGAATGTCGATGTCGCCTGCCGGTGTTCGCACCTGCAACTGGTTTCCACCGTCCTGTATTTTCCAGTGGGCGCTGACATCGGCGGAATGCTCTAAACCGAAACTCAGACAGCGGCGTGCGCCGATCAAGCCACGCCATAGTGCACTGAACGTATCGTCGGCATTGAGCACGGCGGTGCCTTGCGCGTTAAGCCCGGCAAAGATCTCGCCCTTGGCGTGCGCCACGCCCTCCAAACTACCAAAGCCTTCCAGGTGCGCGGGTCCGGCATTGGTAATGAGCGCCACGCTGGGCCGGGCAATGTCCGTCAAACAGGCGATCTCGCCGGGGTGATTGGCGCCCATCTCGATGACCGCAAAACGGTGCGATGCATCCAGGCGCAGCAGGGTCAGCGGCAGCCCGATGTCGTTATTCAGGTTGCCCTGCGTGACCAGAGTCGGGCCCACCTGATGGAGGATCGCAGCGATCATCTCTTTCACGGTGGTCTTGCCGTTGCTGCCGGTGATGGCGACGAGCGGCAAGCTGAATTGGCCGCGCCAGTTCGATGCCAGATGGGCAAGGCCACTGCGCGTGTCGGCCACGGTCAGCGTCGGCAGGGCGGTATTAGAAGGCTTGTTGACCATGGCTGCGGCGGCACCCTTGGCCTGGGCCTGCGCGAGAAAATCGTGGGCATCGAAGTGGGGTCCGGCCAGGGCCACGAATAAATTATCCGTTTGCAGGCTGCGCGTGTCGGTGCTCACGCCGCAAAATTCCACATCGGCGCCCCGATGGCTGGCGTTAATCGCCTTTGCCGCTTGAGATAGCTGCATGCGTATCATTGCGCCGCCTTGTTCAAGAGGTCGATGGCATGTTGCCTGTCGCTGAAGGGAAATTTTTGCGCGCCGATGTACTGATGCGATTCATGTCCCTTGCCCGCGATCAGCACGATATCGCCGGGCCGCGCGTAGGTGATGGCAAAGGCGATGGCCTGGGCGCGCAGGCGCTGGATGTAGACACCGTCCGGGTTTGCCAGGCCGGCGAGAATATCGGTGATGATGCCCAGCGGGTCTTCGTGGCGCGGATTATCGTCGGTAATAACCACGTAATCGGCAAATTCTTCCGCCATCGCACCCATCAGGGGGCGCTTGCCGCGGTCGCGCTCGCCCCCGCAACCGAACACACACCACAGCCGCGCACCGCGCGTCAGGTGTTCGCGCAAGGTGGACAACACCTGCGCCAGGGCATCGGGGGTATGCGCGTAATCCACCACGACCAGGGGTTTTCCGGGCGCGCTGAAGCGCTCCATGCGGCCGGGAATGGTATTGATTTCGGCCGCGCGCCGCAGGGCCTCGGCCAGCGGTATCCCGTTGAGCAGCAGCACGCCCAGCACGGCCAGCAAGTTAGCGGCATTAAAGCGCCCGAGCAGCGGGCTGCACAGACGTCCCTCGCCCCAGGGGCTGGACACATCCATCTCGAAGCCGTTCATGCTCAACTGCACATTGCTGCCCCACACCCCGGCGCGGTTACGCAGCTCCGGGTGTAGGGGCGCAAAGCCATAGGCAAGGGCGCGCACAGTAGCAGGCAGCACAGACAATAATTCGCGGCCGAAGGCGTCGTCGGCATTGATCACCGCCTTTTTTAATCCCGGCATCTGGAACAAACGCCGTTTTGCGGCGGCGTAGGCCGCCATCGTAAGGTGATAATCGAGATGGTCGCGGCTTAAATTGGTGAATATCGCGGTATCGAAGGCGACATGGTTGACGCGGCCCTGTTCCAGCCCATGCGAAGAGGCCTCCATCACCACGCTGAGCGCACCCTGATTGCGCATGCCATCGAGTAGCGCGTGCAGCGTCAGGGCATCGGGCGTGGTATGGCTGCCCATCGCCACATTGCCATACAGGCCATTGCCCAGGGTACCGATGATGCCGCAGCGCGGTGTATTCGGGCCCGCACTCAGGGCCTGGGCGAGAAAATGGCTGATCGAGGTCTTGCCATTGGTGCCGGTGACGCCGATGACCTGTAGCTCACCCGAGGGGTGCCGGTAAAAACGATCCGCGATGAGCCCCATCTGCTGGCTCAAATTAGCGATACCGAATAAGGGCACGGGCAGGCGGGCACGGATGTCGGCATTGCCCGCTTGCGCCGCGTCGGTAGCATCCGTGTTTAATTCATAGGCCACGGCTACGGCGCCGGCCTTGATCGCCGCATCGATAAATTCCTGTCCGTGCGCGAGCGTCCCCCGGCAAGCCAAAAACAAATCGCCGGGGCGGGTGCTGCGGCTATCCAGCGAAAGGCCGTGGATATCGCGTTCACAGACGGCTTCCACCGTAACCATATCGGCCAACAGTGCGCTCAATTTACAGGCCGTGGGTACGCCGGATTGCGAGCGGGAGGAGGGCATCATGGCGCATCCCCGGCGGGCAGTATGTTTTCGCTGCGCAGTATTTCATCGATGGCCGAGGAGGTGCGCGCCGCTACGGACGCCGTTACCTTGTCCTCAGCCGGACGTTTAACAGGGCCGGTGTCTGCCCCGCGATACGAATCATCGGCGCGCGCGGCGATGCTAAGCGTTGGCGGCAGGGCCTCATCGCGTACAGGCTTGGCGGCCACAGGCGGCGTGGCCGGGTCCTTATGGACAGGCATCACGGCCCCGTGCGGTGCGGGTTGGCGGCCAACGGGCGCGGGTGTGTTAGCGGTCAAGACCAGGCCCGGCGCAGCGGCGGGCAGGTCGTCGGGTACTACATCCAGCAGGCGCAGGGCATCGGTCATAACCTTGGAAAAGACCGGCGCGGCAATCAGCCCTCCGTAATAATCCTTTTTGCCCGGCTCGTTAATCATGACCACCATGACGAGGCGCGGCGCGCTGACGGGTACCATGGCGGCAAACAGCGACAGATAACGGTCTTGTACATAGCCGCCCGGCCCGAGCTTGCGTACCGTGCCGGTCTTGCCGGCCACCCGGTAACCCGGTACGCGCGCGAGCGTGGCCGTACCGCCTTCATTGACTACGCGCTCCATCATCTGGCGTAGCGTGGCGGCGGTCTGTGCCTGTATCACCGGTTTGCCGGGCGGTGTGTGCTCCACAGGCACAAACGACACCGGGCGCAGTTGTCCGTCGCCGGCGAGCACGGTATAGGCCTGGGCCAGTTGCAAGGGTGTGACGGACAGCCCGTAGCCGAAGGAGAGGGTGGCACGGTCCAGGTCGCGCCAGCGTTGATAGGGGGTTAGCAGGCCGCTGACCTCGCCGGGAAAGCCGCTGCCGGTGGATACGCCAAAACCCGCGCCCGCGAAGACATCCCACATGCGCTGCGGGGGGATGGCCAAGGCCATCTTGGTGGCGCCGATATTGCTGGATTTCTGGATGATCGTGGAGACATCGATGAGGCCATAATCGTGCAGATCGCGGATAATCTTGCGGCCCACCTTAAAGAATCCCGGGCTCGTTTCGATGAGGGTGTCGGCACGGTACTGGCCGGACTCCAGTGCCGCGGCGGCGGTAAACGGCTTGATCGTCGAGCCAGGCTCGAAGACGTCCGTCACCGCGCGGTTGCGGTAGCCCTCGTTGCGCGTCGCGTTGGGCCGGTTCGGGTTATAGGTCGGCAGGTTCACCATCGCCAGCACCTCGCCGGTGCGCACGTCCAGGATCACCGCCGAGCCCGATTTTGCCTGCTGCTGCGTGATGACCGCCTTCAATTCGCGATGGGCCAGGTATTGAATGCGCCGGTCAATGCTCAGGCGCAGATCACGCCCCGGGCGCGGCGGGCGGATGCTCTCCACGTCCTCGACGATGCGGCCCAGGCGATCCTTGATCACGCGCTTGCTGCCCGGCACGCCGCGCAGCCACTCGTCATAGCCGAGTTCCAGGCCTTCCTGTCCGGCGTCATCGATGCCGGTAAATCCGAGCACCTGTGCGTTTACCTCGCCGCCCGGGTAATAACGCCGGTATTCGCGTTGCAGCGAGACTCCGGGTATGCCCAAGGCCATGACCTGCTGGGCGATGTCGGGGTTGATGCGGCGCTTGAGGTAGATAAATTCCTTGTCCATACGCGCGGCCAGGTGTTTGCGCAATTGCTTCTGATCCAGATTGAGTAATTTAGCAAGCTGCGGCCAGTGCGCCTGAGTGGTCACCATTTGCTGGGGGTTGGCCCATACCGAATCGACCGGGGTGCTGATCGCCAGCGGCTCGCCGTTACGATCGGTGATCATGCCGCGATGGGCCGCGACCGCGATGACACGCGAGTGGCGGGCATTGCCTTCGCCTTGCAGGAAATTTTTATTAAAGACCTGCAACTCCACCGCGCGCCAGGTCAATAGCAGCGTGACGGCGCTCAAAACCAGCAAGACCAGGGCGCGGCGGGCAGGATAGCTGGCCGGCATACTCATGGTCTTACGATCACCACGGTGTCGGGGGCGGGGGCGATCATCTCGAGCTGGGTGCGCGCGGCCGCATCAATGCGCGCATGGGTGGCCAGGGTGCTCTGCTCCAGTTGTAACTGGCCCCACTCCACATTCATCTCATCACGCGTAGTCTGCAGGCCCTGCAATTCAACAAATAGGCGGCGATTTTCATGTTTCGCATACACTACGGCCAGGGCCGAGGCGAAGACCGCCAGGGCAAGCAGGCCGACAACAATCGTAGCGGCGCCCAAGCCTTTTAGATTACGGGTACCGGCGGGTGTTGCCACGGCCTGTCCCTGATAAAAGCCGGGGCTGCCGGCGGCGGCATGAACGCTTGCATAATCGATGCGCGATAGGGTCATGAGTGACTCGGCGCGCTACGTTGCGGAGGGCTGGGCCCGACAGGATCGGAGCGGGGATCGGGCAGCCGTTCCGCGATGCGCAGGGTGGCGCTACGCGCGCGCGGATTAGCCGCGATCTCGGTCGCGTCCGGGTGTATGGCCTTGCCGATGGTGAGCAGCCGGGGGCGCAGTTGCGCTTGCGTCACGGCCATGTCGGACGGGAAATCATCGCCGCGCGTCTGGGTGCGGATATAGCGTTTTACCATGCGGTCTTCGAGCGAGTGAAAGCTGATCACCAGCACACGCCCGCCCGGTGCCAGCACATCGAGGATCTGGTCAAGAAAGGCCTGCAGGTCGTCGAGTTCGTGATTGATAAAGATGCGTATGGCCTGAAAGCTGCGCGTGGCCGGGTCCTTGCCCTTTTCCCAGGCGGGGTTAGCCTTGGCGACAATCGCGGCGAGTTGACGGGTGCGGGTGATCGGGCCTTCCTCGCGGGCCTTGATAATGGCGCGCACAATGCGCTTGGCGTAGCGCTCCTCGCCGTACTCGCGCAGTACGCGGATCATCTCCGACTCGGAAGCGCTCGCCAGCCAGTCGGCGGCGCTGATCCCGGTGTCGGGGTCCATGCGCATGTCCAGCGGACCGTCATGACTAAAGCTAAAGCCGCGCTGCGGGTCATCGAGCTGCGGGGAAGACACCCCTAAATCGAGCACAACACCGTCTACCTGATGCAGCAGGCCATGCCTCTGCACATGCTCCTTAAGATTCGCGAACGTACCCCGTTCAATCATGAAACGCCCATCCGCTACAAATTTCTGCTGTGCTGCTTCAATTGCCTGCGGATCCTTGTCGATCGCCAGCAGGCGCCCGCGCGGCCCTAGCCTGTCCAATATCGCCTGGGCATGGCCGCCGCGCCCGAAGGTACCGTCGACGTACACCCCGTCCGGCCTGATGGCCAAACCTTCAATCACTTCATCCAGCAGCACCGGGCGATGCGAGTAGCTGTCAGCCATCGTTGCCGGTGCCGCGGCACATCAAAGCGACAAGTTTTTCAAATCATCTGATAATTCCATATAGTCCTTGGTATCTTCCGCCATCCATTTATCACGGCGCTCCATCCAGGTGACCTCATCCCAAATCTCGAATTTCTTGCCTTGGCCCACCAGCGCAATTTGTTTGTCGAGCTTGGCCATGGCACGCAGCGGCGGGGGCACCAGGAGGCGCCCCTGGCCGTCCAGTTCACACTCGGTGGCATGACCGATAAGCAGGCGGCGTATCTTCTGCGCAGCCTTGTCGAGGCTGGGTAGCCCGTCTAAGATGTGTTCGACGGCCTCCCAGACGGGGAGCGGATACAGCCACAGGCAGGGATTGCCGGGGTCGGGATTAATAGTGATGATGAGTTGGCTGTTGGCATCGACAAGCAGGCGCTCGCGATACCGGCTCGGTATGGCCATGCGCCCTTTGACGTCCAGACTCAGCGAATTGATGCCACGAAACAAGGAGTGCCCCCTTTAAGTTTTCCCCCACTTTACCCCACTTTGCCCCACTTCCGTGCACTATAGGGAGATGAACTCGCGCTTGTCAAGCGAAGTTACGTAAGAAAAACTTCGGGTACCGGCCGCGCTGAAACAGGGATGGAAAGACTGAGTCAGGGGATTGGAAAAATAACGGACTTAATGATGGACTTAAGGGCTGCTGAAATAAGAGGGGAGCCGACCTGTAAGCCGGGTTCTGTCGAGAGCAGTCATTCATCTGGGATACACGTCACCGTGTACCTCAAGCAATCTACCCGGTAACAGTGCGGGCCGCACTATCGTTACCCTATTTGA
>JBDSTW010000063.1:0-2819 GCA_039928055.1 Gammaproteobacteria bacterium
CACTGCCCTTCAAACGCATCAAGACCATCACCGACTTAGATCAGCAAATCGCCGCCGCCGGCAGCCAGGGCAAGGCCGTAATGCTGGATTTCTACGCCGACTGGTGCGTGTCCTGCAAAGAGATGGAGAAATACACCTTCTCCGATCCGGCCGTGCAACAAATCCTTTCGAATGTGGTTTTATTGCAGGCCGATGTCACCGCCAACGATGAGCAAGACAAGGCGCTGCTAAAACACCTCGGCCTGATCGGCCCGCCCTCGATTCTATTTTTTGGACCGGATGGCATCGAGCATAAAAATGCCCGCGTCATCGGCTTTATGGACGCGGAGGAATTCCGCGCACATCTACAGCAAGCGCTGTTTTAGTACCTATAATTTGGCGGGCCAACAAGACCTTAATATATTCTGCCTGTGCTGCATTGTTATGGATTAAATTGGGCCTATTTGCAGCGAACTTCGCGTAACTTAGCCTAGTTACTAGACAAACGGTATAGCTGAATGCACAATGGGCAAGCTTTAATCAGCCCAGGAAAAGAAATGTCTAATTTATTGGTACTGCATGGGCCCAATCTCAATCTGCTGGGTAGCCGCGAACCCCGCATTTATGGAAAAATCACCCTCGCCACCCTTAATAAACGCCTGACAACTCTGGCAACGGCGTCCGGCCATACCCTGGCCACATTTCAAAGTAATTCCGAGTCGCAACTCATTGAGCGCATTCACGCCGCCGCGCGTGAATCCGTCGCCTTCATTATCTTCAATCCGGCCGCCTTTACGCACACCAGCCTGGCCTTGCGCGATGCGATCACCGCCGTCAGCATTCCGTTCATTGAGGTGCATCTGTCTAATGTTTACGCGCGCGAGCAGTTCCGCCGGCATTCCTATTTTTCCGATATCGCCGTGGCTGTAATCAGCGGACTGGGGGAACTTAGTTATGAGCTTGCCTTGCAAGCCGCAATGCAGCGGATCCGACAGAAAAACAAGGCCAATTAATTTACCGGCACGGCAGTTCAGATCCAGTTTTGTAGGGGCGCTTATGGATATACGTAAGGTAAAAAAATTAATTGAATTATTGGAAGAATCGGGTCTCGCCGAGATCGAGATTCGCGAAGGGGAGGAATCCGTGCGCATCAGCCGCCACGGGCAAGGAGGCGCGCAGGTTATGATGCAGCCTTCCTATCTTGCGAGTGGTTTCCAGGTGCCTGCCGGCGGAAATTTCCCCGCGCCCGCACAAGGCAACACGGCTCCCGAGGTTCCGGGCCATACCGTGAATTCGCCGATGGTCGGCACCTTTTACGCAGCGCCCGCGCCGGATGCGCAACCGTTTGTCGAAGTGGGGCAACAAGTGAAAGTCGGCGATACTTTATGCGTCATCGAGGCCATGAAGATTCTGAATCAGATCGAGAGCGATAAAGCCGGCGTGGTCAAGGCCGCCCTGGTGCAAAACGGCCAACCCGTCGAATACGGTCAGCCGCTGTTTGTGATTGAATGAACCGTACATCCTTTCTGTTGAATTTTTCCCATGCTTGAAAAAATCGTTATTGCCAACCGCGGCGAGATCGCACTGCGTATCCTGCGCGCCTGCGCGGAACTCGGCATCAAAACCGTGGCGGTGCACTCCTCCGCCGATCGCGATCAAAAACACGTGCGTCTCGCCAATGAATCTGTTTGCATCGGCCCGCCGGCCTCGGCGCAAAGCTATCTGAATATTCCGGCGGTAATCAGCGCCGCCGAGGTGACCGATGCCGTGGCCATTCATCCGGGGTACGGGTTTCTCTCGGAGAATGCCGACTTTGCCGAACGCGTTGAGCAGAGCGGTTTTGTGTTCATCGGCCCGCGCCCGGAGACTATCCGCCTGATGGGCGATAAGGTTTCGGCCATCGCGGTGATGAAAAAATACGGCGTGCCCTGCGTACCCGGTTCTGATGGAGCCCTGGGTGACGACCCCGACAAATATTTCGCGCTGGCGCATAAAATCGGCTATCCCATCATTATCAAGGCCTCCGGTGGTGGTGGCGGGCGCGGCATGCGCGTTGTGCACAGCGATGCCACGCTGCTCAATGCCGTTTCGCTCACGCGCACCGAGGCTGCAAGTGCGTTTGGTAACGACAAGGTGTACATGGAAAAGTTTCTCGAACGCCCACGCCATATCGAATTTCAGGTGCTGGCCGACGAGCACGGCAACGTGATTCACTTGGGCGAGCGCGACTGCTCCACGCAACGCCGCCATCAAAAGGTCATCGAAGAGGCGCCCGCGCCGGGCATTAGCGAAAAGGTACGCAACGCGATGGGCGAGCGCTGCGTGCAGGCCTGCCGCAAGATGGGCTACCGTGGCGCCGGCACCTTCGAATTTCTCTATCAGGACGGCGAATTTTATTTCATCGAAATGAACACGCGCCTGCAGGTCGAGCACCCCGTCACCGAGATGGTCACCGGCATCGACATCGTGCACGAGCAATTGCGTATCGCCAGCGGCGAACGGCTGCGCCACCATCAAAAAGATATTCAGATGCGCGGCCATGCGATCGAATGCCGCATCAATGCCGAAGACCCGTGGACGTTCACGCCCTCCCCCGGCACCATTACGCAATTTCATGCGCCCGGCGGGCCCGGCATCCGCGTCGAATCGCACATCTATAACGGCTATGTCGTGCCGCCGTATTACGACTCGATGATCGGCAAATTAATCGCCCACGGCGAGTCGCGTAATAGCGCGCTGGCGCGCATGCGCACCGCACTCAACGAGGTAGTGATCGACGGCATCAAGACGAATATCGAACTGCATCAGGACATCCTCAGCGACGCGGCCTTCCAGAGCGG
>JBDSTW010000064.1:0-6332 GCA_039928055.1 Gammaproteobacteria bacterium
TGCCAACCGCCTTGGCCGATTTCGATCCGCAGGGGTCGAGCATGGATTGGCTGGCGGAGCGCCCGCCCGAACGGCCTACGATACAGGGCATTGCTGCCTGGGAAGATATGATACGTCTGCCCAGGGACACCGAGCGCCTGATCATCGATGCCCCGGCCCGCGTGCACGGCAAAGAACTTACCGATATGATACGCCGTGCCCAGACCGTGATTGTTCCCGTACTCCCCTCGCCGATAGACATGCGCGCCGCCGCCGATTTCATCAACGAATTATTATCGGTCGGCAAAGTCTCGCGCGACGAGACCAGGATTGCCGTTGTTGCCAACCGCGTGCGCGAATCCACGCTGGCCTTCCAGTCCCTCAATGAATTTCTTAATAGTCTGGACATACCCTTCATTGCCGTTCTGCGCGATAGCCAGAACTATGTACGGGCTGCGGAGCGCGGCTTGGGCATTTTCGAACTGCCGCCGTATATGGCCGAGCACGATGTGGCGCAGTGGGTGCCCTTACTAAGGTGGCTGAACAGTAAGCGGAGTATGCCGGTGTAAAAAAGCGAAATATTGGAGCGCGGGCATCCTGTCCGCAGGCAGGACAGGTCGTGCGCACGGCGCACGCTACATTTAAAGTGAGGCCGCCAGGCCAGCTTGTAAATTGGGATATAGCAAGGTTACGCCCAGTTCTTCGATCATGCGGCGGTTGTCCATACGGCGCGATTCGGTAAGGTACGACAGCATCGCCGGGCTGAGTTTCCGTTGGGCCTCGGCCATGCTGATGTGGGGCGGACGGGGGAGTTGCAATAGGTCGGCTACCGCATTGAAGTAATCTGTCATGGTGCTGGGCTCGCCATCGCATACATTATAAATACCGGCCTGCCCGCGTTCCGCCGCGGCCAGGCATACGCGTGCAAGATCGTCGGCATGGATGCGGTTGGTGTAAGGGCATTCCCCCTCCCGCAATACCGGCAAGCCTTCGCGGATGCGCTCTATCGGCAATCTACCGGGGCCGTAAATGCCGCCTACACGTAATATCACGACGGGTACGCGGCTTTGCTTGGACCAATCAATCAACGCCGTTTCCGCGGCCAGGCGTGCCTGCGCACGCGGTGTTTGCGGATGCGGGGGCGTGTCTTCGCTAACCCAGGCCCCGCGGCAATCACCGTAAACGCCGCTGGTGCTCAGGTAGATGATTTTCCGCGGCATGTGCCGTGTGTGCAATGCGCCGATGAAGTTCTCCATGCGCTTATCGGTACCGCCATCTCCGGAAGGCGGCGCAAAGTAGTATAATAATTGGCTGTCGAGGGTTGATGCCTTCAGGGAACGCGGATCGTCAAGATCGCCGTTTATAGCGGCGATGCCGTGCGCCTCAAGGCGTGCCGCGCTATCCGCGGAGCGGGCCAGGGCAGTTATGCCGTCGCCTTGCTGCAAATGCAAGGCGGCAACGCGCCGTCCGATATCGCCGCAACCGATGATAAATACTGAATTATTCGTTTCCAAAGAAGTGCCTGTGTTATCCAGCCCTAGTACTGCCGTAGTAAACATACAAGGTTATCGATGAGTTTCAAAGTTCACGTTAAGTCCAGTGGCCATGAGTTCGAGCTTGAGCAGGATGAAACCATCTTGCAAGCGGCGTTGCGTGAAGGCTATGGCTTTCCTTACGGCTGCCGCAACGGTTCCTGCGGTTCCTGCAAGGGTGAGGTACTGGAAGGCCTGATCGATTACGGTCAATACGAGGCCAAGGCCTTGAGCGATGCCGAGCGGACAGCAGGCTATGCCTTGCTATGCCAGGCCAAGCCGCTCACCGATGTTACGGTCGAGGTGCGTGAAATCAGCAGCGCCAGCGGCATCGTCGTAAAAATACTGCCCTGCCGGGTGGCGAAGCTCGAGCAGCTTTCCCATGACGTGGTGCGCGTCTACCTCAAGCTGCCCGCCAGCGAGCGCCTGCAATTTTTCGCCGGTCAGTATATTGATATTTTATTGCGCGGCGGGCTGCGGCGCAGTTTTTCTATCGCCAATCCCCCGCATGACGATGAATTCATCGAACTGCACATCCGCCAGATTGAGGGCGGACGCTTCACCGGCGATATGTCGAATTTAAAAGAAAAGGCTATCCTGCGCATTCAAGGGCCCCTGGGCAACTTTTACCTGCGCGAAGATTCCACCCGGCCGATTATTCTGATGGCAGGAGGCACCGGTTTCGGGCCTATCAAGGGAATCATTGAGCATGCACTGGCGGAAAAGCTTACCCGGCCCATGCACTTGTATTGGGGTGTGCGTGCCAAACAAGATCTGTATCTTGATGATCTGGCGCGTGGCTGGGCGGAGCAATACGAAAATTTCCTTTACACGCCGCTGTTATCGCAACCAAAGCCGGAAGATGAGTGGCAGGGTCGGCGCGGTTATGTGCCGCGTGCCGTGGTGCAGGATTACCCGGATCTGACTGACTATGAAGTTTATGCGAGCGGGCCGCCGGCAATGGTGCAGGAAGGCCATGTGTTACTCACGAAGCACAATCTGGCAATCGAAAACTTTTATGCCGATCCCTTCGAATTCGCGCGGGATGCCATGCCGATCAGTGCCAATTAAAACCGTCCATCACTCCCGGTTGCCGCAGATAATTCCTTAATCACCTTTAGCGATTCGGTCTTGCCGATTCGATTGCTCACCGGCGCAGTCTGCATATCCAGACCCTTGCGGTAATATTCCAAGGCCGCTTCAGGCTCATTCATTTGTTCCAGCAGATTGCCTAATTCCTGATAGGTTTCGGTACGCGGGCTAATCCCGGTACTTGATTCGAAATAAGCGCGTCCCTTGCCCCACAGACGATTGCGCAGACACAGGCGCCCCAAGGTCAGTAGCAGCATGGGATTTTTACTGTGCTGCTTAAGACAGCCTTCCGCGAAGGCCAACTGTTTGGCGGAATCGGGTCCTTCGACGAGTCCGTACCAATAGATCAGGTTATCGCTCCACTGCTTCTTCAAGGCCTCGCGCAACAGGGCCTCCGCCTGCAAATCCTCGCCGCGCCGGTGCAACTGCTGAATATAATTCACCAGGATGGGCGCGGACATGCGCAGATATTTCGGGATGCGACTCCATAGCTCATTCAGTGCCGGCAGGTCTTGCGCAGGCGGCACCATGGCGATCTGGCCGGCATGCGCGCGAATTTGCAATGCATCGGCTTCGGCGTCGGTAAGAATTTTGCGCTTGCGCAATTCCGGTATCAGCGTGAGCAGTTGCTCCCAATCATGTAACTCGATATAGAGCTTCATTAATAACTTCGAGGCATAGCTGTGTTTGGGGGCCAGGGTGGACACATGCTGAAGACTGGCCAACGCCTGTTCGGTTTGATGATGGGATAATTGAAGTTCTGCCTGCGTCAGGCCGATGGCGACATCAGCACCCGGTGTGCTCTGATGCGCAAGGCGCAGATAATTATCGCGCCGTTCGTGCGCCCCCTGTTTTTGTGCAGCCCGCGCGGCGAGCAGATAATGCAGCAGCGGCGTATCGCTCGTAGCGGCGGATTGCACCAGAGTCTGTTCGGCTGCTTGCCATTGGCCTTCTTCCATTTTCAATAGGCCGCGTGTTAACGCACTGCGGGCCTTTTGTAGTTGCCGCTCTCGTTGCCAGGCGCGCACGCGGCGTGGCAGGGACCAGGCATTGATGAGAAAGCGCAGCAGAAAATACAGCGCAGTGAAACCCAGCAGGAGGGTAATTACGGCCAGCGTAAGCGTTGTTTCCAGCTTCCACGGGCCGTAATTTATAAGGATATAACCCGGCTCATTGTGCGCGATCAGGGCAAGAGTGACCGCAAGCAGCAGGACCAGAATGACCTTGACCAGTACGCTCATGGCGGGGGTGGTTCAGGGGAAGCCGGTGAAGTATCGTCACCGGCATTTTGTGCAGTACTGGCATCGGAGCCGTCGTTAATGGCAGCCACCGGTGCGGACTTGCGCTCCGTCAGCTCGATCAGTGCCTTGAGCGAGCTTGATATCTGGGGCAAGGGCGGATTGATATTGGTAGTGCTCAGGCGCGCAAGGGTGTCGGACATATGTTTGACCGCCGCGCTACCGGTATCGAAATAAGTATTCAGCCATTTATGTGCTGTGGTCAGTGCGGCGTGAAAGGTTTGTGCATCATGGCGCAATAGCGCCAGGCGCGCGGTCTCAAGCTGCAGGCGTAAATTTTGATAGAGAAAATAACTCTGCTCGGGCGCAAGCAAAGGCTGGGCCGTTTTATTATCGTAGCGCACCACGACCAGGCTCTTGATCTCGGACCAGACTGTGCTGAGGAACGCGCGCCAACCCTGCACCTTCTGAGGCTGGGCCTTTCCCGCGGGTAGGGCGGATGAGTACGCGGCCAAGGGTAATTGGTCGATGCTGTCGATCAGGCTATTCAAGCTCAGCGCGAGGCCCGCTGTATCGGTTTGCTTCAGGGCCGACAACGCATTAATTTCGTCGGCCAGCAGCCCGCGCACCGCGAGGGCATCCGGGTCGCCCGTGGCGCGCAGGCGCTCGTCAGCGGCTGCCAGGGCAGCAATGGCAGTGCTCACGTCGCGATCAAGCAAAAGATGATTGTTCGCGCTGCGCATTAAATATTCCGCCTCTGCGAGCGCCGCGGATACCCCGGTTTTTTGACGTACCTGCGCATTCAAGGCCTGAAGCGTGTCGCGCAGGTCTTGCTGCGCGGTTTGCAGTTCCTTTAAACGCTCAGTGAGCTCGGCGGAGGTTTGCGCGCGCAAACTCCGCATATCGGCTTGCAGGCTCGCCAACCGGGATTCGGCCTGCGCTGACTGCCGGGTCAGTAAATCTGTGCTCAGATTCAATTGGCGCCAAATAACGTAGTCAGCGGCCGCGCCCGCCACGGCGATCAGCAAGGCCAAAAGGGCGAGCGTAGTAACCCAGCGCCCGGGTCGCGACACGCGAGGCTGAGAGGTTTTCTCTACTTTTAATCCGGCATCGGAAACGGCGTGGCTCGTCCCGGTAACCGGCGGATTTGTATCCGGCGTTTCGCCGGTGGGCGTGTCATGTTCCATGTTTGTTCGTATCTCCTTGTGCCGCATTCACAATGGCCTCCAGCAGCGCCTCATCACTCGCCGCAGTGCTGACATAGGCCGGGCGATTAAATCCAAGCTCGCGCGCCAGCATCGCAGTACGCTCGCTGATCACCGCCAGCGGTATTCGGCGCAAACGCGGCTGGCCTTCAGCACCGGCCAGCTCGAACAGATTGCACAGGCCTTCGTTGCTGGTGACCGTAATAATATCAATATTACCCGATTCCAGGATATTCATTAGCCTTCCGCAATCTGCTTGCGGTTTTGCGCGCCGGTACACCTGGGCATATTCGACGAGGGCACCACGTTGTTTGAGCGTATCGGCAAGAAACTCGCGGCCGCCCTCGCCGCGAAAGATGACAATATTTTTACCGGCCACTTCCTGCATCTCAGCCAACTCCAGCAGGGCCTCGCTATTGAATCTTTCGCTGGGGCAGATATCGGCGCGCAGACCGAATTGCTCCAGTTCCTGGGCGGTGCGCATACCCACTGTGGCGAGTCTCAGGTGCAAGGGTAATGGCCGTTGCGCCAAAATTAAATTCAAGGCCTGATTGACGGCATTAACGCTGATAAAGATCGCTATATCGAAATCATCCAGCCGCTCGATGATATGCGCTAACGCTGCAGGGTCTTCCGGTTCGGTAATCTCCAGCACGGGGTAGAGCACAACCTGGCCGCCGCGCGCCTCGATCAACGCGCATAGGCGCTGCGCCTGCTGCACGGGCCGCGTTACCAACACGCGGACATTTTCCAGGCCCGGCCGCCGCGGCTCAGGCGAAGCGTTCGTCGGCATAGACGTCTTTCAGGATGGCGCGCGCACCGCGTCTTAATAAATCATCGGCGAGGCGCACCCCCAGGTTGGCCGCCTCGTGCGCATCACCGCTGATCGTGCCGCGCACGACCTCGCTGCCGTCAGGACGCCCCACCAGACCGCGTAATGTCAGTATACCGCCGTTCAGTTCGGCGTACCCGGCGATAGGCACCTGGCAGCCGCCCTGCAATTGCTGATTCATGGCGCGCTCGGCGTGTACGCAAATGTAAGTCTCGGTATCGTGCAACACACTGATCAATCCATGGATGCGTGCATCTTCGCTGCGGCATTCGATACCGATCGCGCCCTGGCCGATAGCGGGCAGGCTGATCTCGGGCGCCAGATACTCGGTGATGCGCGCGGAAAATCCCAGGCGCAGCAAACCGGCAGCCGCCAGGATGATGGCATCGTATGCGCCGTCGTCGAGTTTTTTGAGGCGCGTGTTTACATTGCCGCGCAGGGTCGCGATGGCAAG
>JBDSTW010000065.1:0-2150 GCA_039928055.1 Gammaproteobacteria bacterium
CGTGTTGCGCCGGATAATTTTAAAACAGGCGGAAGACACGGCATGTCGAATAAACATTACGGCCCGGCCTTAATCGATGATCAGACAATACGTACGGCACACACGCACTTTGCCTGGACGCGGGTGATCGCTTATGCATTGATCGGCGTGCGTCTATGGGCGATAGCCATTGGCTGGCTGACCGCCTGGCAAGGATGGCAAGGCACGCTTGCCCAAATCGCCTGGTTCTTTACCAAGGCTGCGCTACTGAGCTTCGGCGGCGCTTATGCCGTGCTGCCTTACGTCTATCAGGGCGCCGTCGAACATTATCACTGGCTCACGGCCACGCAGATGATCGATGGCCTCGCGCTCGGCGAAACTACACCGGGGCCGCTCATCATGATCGTTACCTTTGTCGGTTTCGTCGCCGGCTGGACGCATCAGATACTGGGCGGAAATAATGCGGCGCTGTCAGGAATTATCGCCGCCTGTGTAGCCACCTTTTTTACCTTCCTCCCGTCGTTTATTTTTATTCTGGTCGGCGCGCCGATCGTCGAGGCGACGCGGCATAACATCAAACTGACCGCTCCGCTGAGCGCGATCACTGCCGCAGTCGTTGGTGTAATCCTGAACCTGGCCGTGTTTTTTGCCTGGCATGTCTTCTGGCCCCAGGGCTGGAATGGAAATTTCGACTGGCTTGGCGCACTTATGGCCATGGTTATTTTTGTGGGCCTGTGGCGCTTCAAGTGGGGCACTATTCCCGTGGTCCTTGGGAGCGCACTGTTCGGTCTTCTGCTCACGCTGATCCGGACTGTCTGATACCAAAAGCACGCATAAAAAAGCCTACCGTTTCCGGTAGGCTTTTTTCAGGACTTGCTAATACACGTATTACATCTTCGCGTCAGCATCCTTGGCTTCCATTGCCGGACTCTTGGTCGCCGTCTTTGCCTCACTGAAAATAACCTGATCACGCAGTTTATCAATCGTCTTTCGGGTAAAACCCCTCACCCTATCCAGATCATCGGCAGTTTTAAAATTACCGTGTTCGGTGCGGTAGGCAATAATGGCCTCTGCCTTAACCGGTCCGACGCCCATCAGTGACTCCAGTTGATCTTGTGTTGCGGTATTCACATCGATGGGGTCGGCAGCGAAACTAACCGTAACAAAAGCAAACACGGCACATAAAATCAGCACTAATTTTCTCATTATTTTTCCTTTTTATTAGATTATAGAGGTTTCATTTATGAACACTATGCTACGTCTTGGCCCGGAATAGCATCTTTTATTCTACAAAATCCCGGCCCGCAGCCAGTGTAAAATGAAAAAATCCGGCTTGACAATAGTTTGCCGGCATATTCGCCTCCCGCCACTGCGCGACACGGAGATCACCCCGCCGTCCCGACTCAAGTAAACCGCCACAGATTATCCGAACAAGTCGCTGTATAAATCCTGCGCCCAATCGAGTGCCGCGGCACCTTTTTTTGCATCCCGTGTTTCATCGGTGCCGGTAGTGGGCTTGTCCGGCGCAAAGGTCTTGGTCTTGGCGTCATAGGCAAAACTCACCCACATGCTGATGGCCTCCTGTGGCTCAATGTTGACCATCGAATAACACAGGCTGGCGGGGCTCGCCCAGTCAATCGCTTCGCCCCTGGCGTGCGCGGCGATTACGCGCGCTACATAATGACCCTCACTGTTAGCGAGATGCGCGCTCTTGGGAAAACCCATCGGCCGTGCATCGCCGGCGATGTAAACATGCTCGTCGCCAAGCACGTGATATTTGAGTACATCAATGCGCGCCTCATTCTGCGGACTTTTCGGATCGGCAAGGCCCATTTGTTCGAGTAGACGCGAGGCGCGCACGTGCGGGTAGATCGCGGCCTCGTCGAATTGATAGGAATCGAACTCTGTCTCGATCGTTTTCTTGCTGAGGTCAACACCCGTAATGTTCACTGAAGGCACGTACTCCACGTAATCCTTGTAGAGCTCCGTAAAGGCGGAGTGGAAGCCATCTTTCTTGACCGCAATGTCGGGATTTTTATCGAGTAGCAGCACCTTGCCCTTGATGTTGTTTTTCTTGAAATGCGCCGCGATCATGCAGGTGCGTTCGTAAGGGGCGGGCTTACAGCGGAAATTGCCCGCCGGAACGGTTTGCACGAACACGCCGCCTTTGA
>JBDSTW010000066.1:0-2614 GCA_039928055.1 Gammaproteobacteria bacterium
TTCGAACTGGCGCAACACTGCGGTGCCATAGAAGGTTACGGAGGCGCCGATGCGCGGAATAACGGCATCGAAGCCGATCAGGTCTTCGCCCTTGTAATGAATGGCGGGGCGGTTCGAGTTGATGCAGATGTAACAGCGCAAGGTGTCGAACACGCGTGCTTCGTGGCCGCGCTGTTCCGCCGCTTCGAGCAGGCGGCGGGTGGAGTACAGCTTTGCATTACGCGACAATATTGCAATTTTCATTACCCATTCCTTATGGTGTGCGAGGCTGATCCTTAGCCTTCTGTTACGGCTTTGCGGTTACTCTTGCGCGTTTACTTGGGGACTGTTTTCTTGCTGGCCGTGCGCGGCACGGCAGCAATTGTTTTCAGCAAGTATGACGCCTCGGGATCAATAAGCAAACGTCCCTGCAAGGCGGTGCGGCCCATGAGCATGCGAAAGGTCATGGAGCTACGATTCGTCAGGGTAATTTCGATAGGCCAGGAACGTTTGCCTACCTGCACCGGCGTGCGAATTACCAGACGCCGTTCGCGATGCCCTCCCGAATTGCTCACCCAGCGTTCATCGACCACATCGGCGACACATTCAACGGTTTTGTCCTTGCGATCTTGCAACGGATGCACATTGAAGCGAACCCGCAGGCGGCCGTCTTCTTCAAACTTTTCCAGCTTGAACGCATGCAGCGCCGAATTGCGCGCGCCGGTATCGATTTTAGCCTTGATCGCCGTGATGCCAAGCTCAGGCAACGCCACCCACTCCCGCCAACCGACCCAGGGTTTAATTTTGCCGGCCATTGAATAGAATCATCCCGATTCGCACTCGACACTTGAGGGTAGCTGCAAGAACATCCCGGAAAGAGGGGCAGCAAAATTACTATACTGGAATTTATACCATAATACAGTTGCCGCTTTATGAAGGTCGGAGTTAGCCGGATAGCTTTCTGCAACATCAGCAAGCGACATCTATCACGGCTTATTCAATCGTTACCTTTTCCATAGTCACCGGCGACAAGGGTTTGTCGTTACCGTCCTTCGCCGTGGTCGCAATGGCATCGACGATGTCCTGGCCTTCCGTTACGCACCCGAAAATACTGTAAGCGGGCGGCAGGCAAAAATCCGGGCGCTTCGTCGCAACACCACACCACCACGTCGGCAGCGGCTTCGATGTCTTCCACTTTGTAACGGTCTATCAGTTTTTTGTAGCCAGCAAAGTACAGCACCTTCGATCCTGCGTTGCGGAAGGCCTTGCCGATGGAAAAGAGCACCGCATTACCCAATCCGCCGCCGGCCAGGAGCACAATTTCTCCCGCAGCAATTTCAGTTGGTTCACCAGTCGGCCCCATCAATATTACCGGCTCACCGGGAACCAGTTTTTGGCACAATTGCGATGAGCCGCCCATTTCCAGCACGATGGTGGACAGCAGACCTTGCTCGGCATCCACCCATGCGCCGGTCAAGGCCAAGCCCTCCATGCTTAAACGTGTGCCATTGACTTGCCTGGCCAGCGACTCGTAATTCTGCAAACGATAAAATTGCCCCGGTTGAAAATTGCGCGCCGCAGCAGGCGCCTTGATAATGACCTCAACGATGTTCGGCGTGAGGCGGATCACTTGATGCACGGTGGCACGCAAATCTTCACCCAGCCGCGCCAGGAATATCTGGTCATCCACTTTAGCCGCCGCAGTAAGCTGCGCTAACATCTTGCTCACCACCGGATAGCCCTGCTTGGCGCTGCCCATGGCCTTGACCACGTTGCCGAAATAAGAAGGATGCAGGTCGCCAAAAAAGCTGATGGTGCGGCCATCGTCGCGTTTGGTTAAAAGTACGCGCACCTCGTTCGGCTTGGAGGCGGCGCGTTCCGGTTTAACGGGTACACCTTGTTCATCGCACGCCTGGAAGTAGCGGCCATCGAGCTTGAACTCATGCGGGAATTCGCGCGCCAACACGGTATTCGGCTGGGTGCCTGCCGCCACCAGAATGGTGCGCGCCGCTAACGATATTTCACCGGCATTTTGCCATTTTCCGTCGGCGTCCAGTTCCTGCTTTATCAGTACCATGGCATTCGCCTCGCCATTGCCATCCACCTCGACGCGCAAAGGGGTTAATCCTTCGGCAAAATGGATGCCTTCCTCCAGCGCTTTTTCCACTTCCTCATGGTTGAGCGTATAGGAAGGGCTGTCCAGCAGCCGCTTGCGATAAGCCAGCGTGACACCGCCCCATGACCAGATAAGTTTGAGAATATCTGGCTGACGCATTTCACGCGCGGCCAGCGCGCGCTCCGCGCGAATAGCGCGCGCGTGCGCGATAAATTCGTCGGCGATAATGGTTTCACTGGCAGACCACACGCTGCGCAGCGCCACCTCACCTTTTTCTGCCGCAAGTGTTTCATAGCGGCGCAGGAATTTCTCCACCTGCACCGGATAATAAGCCAGTGACTCTGTGGCGGTATCCACCGCAGTCAAACCACCGCCGATAACCACGACCGGCAAACGCACTTGGATATTGGCAATGGAATCAGGTTTGGCGGCGCCGGTCAGTTGCAAGGCCATCAGAAAATCAGACGCCGTGCGCACACCGCAGGCCATGCCGTTGGGAATATCCAGCAAGGTCGGCCG
>JBDSTW010000067.1:0-10070 GCA_039928055.1 Gammaproteobacteria bacterium
TCCTCGGGAATAAATACCGTCTCGATGCTGTTGCCGCTGTCGAGGCGCAGTAACCACTTACGCGTGCCGTCCAGGGCAACTTGATCGGCGATAATCCCGGGCACCTTGATCTCGGCAAGTTCGCGCAAACGCGGACGCAATTCCTTGCCGATATTGGTCATTGCATCGAAATCATCGAGGCCGAAGTGATGTATCCATTTCAGCACCTGGGTGGCGCGGAATTTCGGTTCGCCGTGGGCCTGAAAGAAGGCCTCCATGTCCTGGCGGTCCAGGTTGAGCAGGTTGATTTTTGCCTGGGTTTCCACGATAAGGTTTAGCGCGTGCGCGGACAAATCTCATGGGGTTGAAAGAAAAAATCGATCTCGGCGCGCGCGGTCTCGGGGCTGTCGGAACCGTGTACCGCATTTTCATCGACCGTGCTGGCAAAGTCGGCGCGGATGGTGCCGGGCGCCGCATCTTTAGGATTCGTCGCACCCATTAATTCGCGATGCCTGGCGATGGCGTTTTCGCCCTCCAGCACCTGCATCATTACCGGCCCGGTGAGCATGAAACTGACCAGGTCATTAAAAAAAGGGCGCGCCTTATGCACGGCATAAAATCCCTCGGCCTGGGCACGCGTGAGGTGCGTCATCCTGGCGGCGATGATGCGCAAACCCGCCTGTTCGAAACGCGTGTAGATCGCACCAATAAGATTTTTGGCCACGGCGTCCGGCTTGATGATGGAAAAGGTGCGCTCTGAAGTCATTAAACAGTCCTTAAAATTGAGAATTGAGGCGGAACGGTGTGGGTATTTCTGACAAGCTGCAATTCTAGCCGCTTAGCCGTCTACAGGCAATTGTAACGAGCCTTGCACTGCCATCGTTAAACCTTACGGCACGCAATGTTTTATGCATTGCCGGCACTTTTAACCTCCCAGGGTGCGAACTGCTTATGCAATTTATGCAAGGTTGCGATGAGTATATCGATCTCGCCGTGCGTGTTGCCTGCTCCCAGACTGATACGCAGCACGTTGCGCAACAGACGGGGCGCAACCTGCATGGCGAGCAATACCGGGCTGGGCGACAGGCTCCCGCTCATGCAGGCGGAGCCTGCGGAAATCATGATGCCGGCCTGGTCCAGATTTTGTAGCAGCGTCTCCCCGGCGAACTGCGGCAGGCTTACCAAAACGGTGTTGGGCAGGCGCTGCGCATCTGCGGCGAATATCACCGCCCCCGGCAAGCCGCGCAAGCCCGTCTCTAAATAATCGCGCAAGCGAAGCAAGTGCAGACGGCGCTCGTCGAATTCCTGCTGCGCCAGCGCTGCCGCCGCGCCAAACCCTACAATGGCAGCGACATTTTCCGTGCCCGCGCGCCGCCCGCGCTCGTGCCCGCCGCCTTGCAGCAAAGGTTCGAACGCGACAGACTCATCCATAATCAGTGCGCCTACACCCTTGGGTCCGCCCATTTTGTGCGCGGACAGGCTCATCATATGAACCCCGCTGGCGGCAAAGTCGATATCGATCTTGGCCAGGGCCTGCACCGCATCGCTGTGCATGATGACCCCTGCCTTGCGCACCACGGCGGCGATATTTGCAATATCCTGAAGCACGCCGGTCTCGTTATTGGCGAGCATCACCGACACCAGGCGGGTGTCCGGATACAAGGCCTGCCGCACCGCTGCAAGCGGCACCCTGCCCTGCTCATCTACGCCGATGCTATCGAGTTGCCGGCCTTGTCCGGCCAGGGCTGCGGCAGGTCCGCGCAACGAGGAGTGTTCAATGGCGCTGATGGCGATGCGCCCGTGAGGATGGTGCGCAAGCACACCCTTGAGCGCCAGGTTATTGGCCTCGGTGCCCCCGCTGGTAAAAACAATTTGTGCGGGCGCGGCATTGATCAGCGCGGCAAGCTGCTCGCGCGCCGTGTCGAGGGCGGCGCGTGCCGTGCGGCCGAGGCGATGAGGGCTGGAGGGATTGCCATGTTCGCCGCGCAGGAACGGCAGCATGGACTCCAGCACGCGCCCATCCAGCGGCGTAGTGGCGTTATGATCGAGATAGATCGACACGGCGTCGTTACCCGACCGGTTTATAGACCAAGCGCTGCCTTGGTCTTTGCCATTTTATCCGGGGCCGAAGGGTAAAACTGGATGCTCCCGGTCTGGCGTGCCGCACCGTTTTTGCCGTCGCGTTTCTCCACCAGTTGGGCGAGACTGATGGCGTCTAAAAACTCGTGAATTTGATCGCTGAGGCCGGACCATAAATCATGGGTCAGGCAACGCTCCTCGCCCTGACAATTCATCTTACCGCCACAGCGTGTTGCATCGACCTTCTCGTCTACGGCCTGGATCACATTGGCGATAGAGATTTCCGCCGGGGGGCGTCCCAGACGATAACCGCCGCCGGGCCCGCGCGCACTATCGACCAGGCCCTGCTTGCGCAGCCGTGCGAACAATTGCTCCAGGTAGGAGAGTGAGATGCCTTGGCGCCGGGCAATATCGGCCAGGGCAATCGGCTCTTGCGCGTGATGCAAGGCCAGATCCAGCATCGCCGTCACCGCATAACGCCCCTTTGTGGTTAATCTCATTATGCTCTCCTCGCCGGTTCGCCGTTGGGCTCCGCCAGGATCGGGCCGGGTTCCGGCTGAGCCATCGATTGAATCTCGCAGGAGCCCAAATCGGGGAGCTTTACATCGCCGATCTCCGCACCCAGCGTTTTTAATGCGGCGCACATCATCTCGACCTTGGTATCCATAACATGGATGTGGTCAAGCAGGCAGTTGATGGCACTGGCCACCGGGTCCGGCATATCCTGCGTGGTGCCGTAGGCATCAAAGCCGATCTTGCGCGCGATGGCGTCGCGTTTGTGCTCATTTTCGCTCTTTTGCGTATTGACCACGCGCCCGGGTATGCCCACCACGGTGGCGCCCGGCGCAACGTCCTTGGTGACTACCGAGTTCGAGCCGATACGCGCGCCGGCGCCTATCGTTATAGGCCCCAGCACCGTGGCCCCCGCCCCCACCACTACATCGTCGCCGAGCGTGGGGTGACGCTTGCCTTTTTGCCAGCTCGTACCGCCGAGCGTAACACCATGATAAAGCGTGCAATTATCGCCAATCTCTGCGGTTTCGCCGATCACCACGCCCATGCCGTGATCAATGAAAAAACGTCTGCCGATGCGCGCGCCGGGATGGATTTCGATGCCGGTCAACCAACGCGCCAAGGCCGACAGGAGGCGCGCCAGCCACTTCCAATCGGCATTCCACAGACGGTGACTGAGGCGGTGAAACTGCATGGCGTGCACGCCGGGATAGGTGGTCAGCACCTCAAAACCGGTGCGCGCCGCCGGGTCGCGCTCAAATACGCTGCGTATGTCCTCTCTTAAGCGCTGAAACATTGCCCGATCAACCGCTACCTATACCTGACTAATTTTATCAACAATAGACGATTGAGGGGCATTGCGCAAGTCACGCATCAGGCCCCATCCAGGTAGACGGCCAGGTCAGTCGCACTAATGCCGGGCAGATTTTTGTCTAGTGTCTTTGTCAGCATAGTTGCGGTATTGACATCCAAGGCCTCGCGCAGTTTACCCAGAAAACCGGGATCCGCGATAAGAATGAGCTCTGCGTAGGCATGGTCGACGCGGCCTTTATTGAGAAGGTCGCCCAGACGGTGGGCAAACTGCTCCGCCAGATGCTCGGTCGGCTCCTGTTCGCTGCCCGTTGTGTGCCGGCCGGCACCGAATCGGTCATAAGTCCGGGTCGGTTTATCGGTACCGATATCGCTGTTTTTAAGGCGGCCTTGCGGGTGCGGAATGTCCTGTACCCACTTCAGATCTTTGCCCGTTCGTTCGAACAGGCTTGCGCCGCCTCGATTTGCTACCAGAATCCAAGTCGTTTTCATAAGTTTCCCCTCAAGTTAATCCTGGCTTAGAACATCAGTGGTGATCACTACGCTTAGTCTACACCTTGGCCCGGCGTTGGGCGGCCGCTAATATGCCGCGCAGAATGTTGGTCTCGATCTTGTCGAGATGGACACGATTAAACAAGCGCCGCAAGCGGCGCATGAGCTGGCGTGGATTGGCCGGGTCGAGGAATTCGATGTCGGTCAGCGCCTGTTGCATGTGGGCGTACAAAAGTTCCAGCTCGTCGGCCGTGGCCGGCGCACTTTCGCTCAGCTTCGGCTGGACGGGTGTGTGTTCGAGGTGAGCCAGATAGACCTCATAGACCAGCACCTGCACCGCCGCGGCGATATTCAACGAGCTAAAGTCAGGGTTACTCGGGATATTCACGAGGTAATTACAGCGCTCGAGCTCCTCATTGGTCAGCCCGGCGTGTTCGCGGCCGATCAGGAGGGCCAGCGGCGCTCGTGCACTCTCGGCAATGATCAGCTTCGCGCAGTCGCGCGGATTCAACTGCGGCCAGGCGATGGTGCGCAGGCGCGCGCTCGCACCGAAGACCAGGCTGCATCCGCGTAAGGCCTCGTCCAGCGAGGCACAGACCTGCGCCGCGCCCAGCACGTCATCCGCGCCCGAGGCGCGCGCCGTGGCATCGGCGTGCGGGAACATCCGGGGGTTCACCAGGTAGAGATGGTGCAGGCCCATATTCTTCATTGCCCGCGCCACCGCGCCAATATTGCCGGGGTGGGAGGTTTCTATCAGTACAACGCGAACGTGGGATAAAGACATGGATGGCATTGATACAAGATACAAGAAAAAAGATACCCGCGGGGAAGTACCCCACAAAAAACGTCTTTATAATCTGTAGTCTGTATTTTCCCCCTTTTCTCTTGTATCTTGTATCTTTTCTCCGGTTCTTTCAAATAATGCATCCGATGCTCAACATCGCCGTGCGCGCTGCGCGCAGCGCCGGCAACATTATCGCACGCGCCGCAGACCGCGTGGACAGCTTTCCTGTTACGCAGAAGGGCCAGAACGATTTCGTCAGCGAGGTGGACCATCAGGCCGAGCAGGAGATTATCAAGGTCATCCGCAAGGCCTATCCTAACCACGGCATTCTCGCGGAAGAAAGCGGCGCTCAAGCAGGTGACGAGTATCTCTGGGTCATCGATCCACTCGACGGCACCACGAACTTCCTGCACGGTTTTCCGCAATTCTCGGTCTCCATCGCCCTGAAATGCAAAGGCCAACTGGATCAGGCGGTCGTCTATGACCCGCTACGGCAAGAGTTGTTCACCGCCACGCGCGGGGCCGGGGCCCAACTCAATGAACGCCGCCTGCGCGTAACCAAGATCAAGGGGCTGGAAGGCGCATTGCTCGGTACCGGTTTCCCCTTCAGGCAGCAACACCACCTCGACGCCTACCTCGCCACCTTCAGGGCCTTGTTCCCGATGACCGCAGGGATACGCCGCGCCGGATCCGCTGCGCTCGATCTTGCCTATGTCGCCGCCGGCCGGCTGGATGGTTTTTGGGAGATCGGCCTCAGCGAATGGGACATGGCGGCCGGGGCCTTATTAATCCAGGAGGCGGGCGGCATGGTCGCGGACTTTAGCGGCGGCGAGGAGTTTCTGAGTACGGGAAATATCGTGGCCGGGAGCCCGCGCGTGTTTAAGGCCATACTACAAACCATAGCGCCGCATCTTACGCCGGCGCTTATTAAATAGTGAAAAGCCGGGGAAACGGCGATTTATGCGATAATGATAATTGTATTCTTTTTAACGAGGTTAAGTGAATGAAAGACGACAAACAAAAGGCGTTGACTGCCGCACTGAGCCAGATTGAAAAGCAGTTTGGCAAGGGCGCCATTATGCGCATGGGCGATGGCGATGTAATACGCGATGTCGACGCAGTCTCCACCGGCTCGCTGGGCCTGGACATTGCGCTTGGCATCGGCGGCCTGCCGCGTGGGCGCGTCGTCGAAATCTACGGTCCGGAATCCTCGGGTAAAACCACGCTCACCCTGCAGGTAATCGCCGAGATGCAAAAACTGGGCGGCACCGCGGCCTTTGTGGACGCCGAGCATGCGCTTGACCCGCAATACGCCCAGAAGCTCGGCGTCAACGTCGATGACTTGCTGGTGTCGCAACCCGACACCGGCGAGCAGGCCTTGGAGATCACCGACATGCTGGTGCGCTCAGGCGCCGTCGACGTGGTCGTCATCGACTCGGTCGCCGCCCTGACGCCACGCGCGGAGATCGAGGGCGAGATGGGCGATTCGCACATGGGCCTGCAGGCGCGCCTGATGTCGCAGGCCTTGCGCAAACTTACTGGCAACATCAAGCGTTCTAACACGCTGGTCATTTTCATCAACCAGATTCGCATGAAGATCGGCGTGATGTTTGGCAGCCCTGAGACCACTACAGGCGGAAATGCACTCAAGTTTTACGCGTCAGTACGGTTGGATATTCGCCGTATTACCTCGATCAAGAAAGGCGATGAGGTCATCGGTAGCGAAACGCGTGTGAAGGTCGTGAAAAACAAGGTGGCTCCACCGTTTAAACAGGCAGAGTTCGACATCCTCTATGGCGAAGGCATCTCGCGTGAAGGCGAGATTATCGAAATCGGCGCGCGCGAAGGCTTCATCGAAAAATCCGGCGCTTGGTACAGCTACGGCGGAAATCGCATCGGCCAGGGCAAGGACAATGTGCGCGCTTACCTGAAGGAACATCCGGATATGGCGCGTGAAATTGAAGACAAAATCCGCGCCAAGCTGCTGGTCAAGACCAGCGTTAGGGAGCCAGAACCCGTAACCGAGGACGAAGTCTAATTCAGGACGGGCTCAGCGAGGCTGAAAGCAAGGCGCTTTTGGAGCAGGCGTTCCAAACCGCCGTGCGTCTATTGGCACAGCGTGAGCATTCAACGGCAGAGCTACGCCGCAAACTGCTGGGCAAGGGCTGTGCCCAAAGCCAAACCGACGCTGTACTACAGCGGCTTGCGCGTGACGGCTTGTTGAGCGATCCGCGCTTCACGGAAAGTTTTATCCGCTCGCGGGTGGCCCACGGGTTTGGTCCCTTGCACATCCAGGCACAATTGCGCGAGCGCGGTATCGATGCCGCTTTGAGCACCGAATTTTTGGACCCGCAGGCGCGGCATTGGCGCGAGCTTGCGCAAACCGTACGGCAAAAGCGCTTCGGCCAGGCCCGGCCGGAAAATTATCGCGAGCGTGCGCGACAGATGCGTTTTTTGCAGCAACGTGGCTTTACGATGGAGCAGATCAATGCCGTTTTCAAACTCGAAGATGACGATTAGCGATACCCCTCGGCATGAAATGCCCGGCGACCTGTCCAGCAGTACCGGCCTGCGCAACGCGTTTTTGCAGTATTTTCGCGCGCAGGGCCATGCGGTTGTACCCAGCAGTCCGCTCGTACCCGGCAACGATCCCACCCTGTTGTTTACCAACGCCGGCATGGTGCAATTCAAAGAGGTCTTTCTCGGCCTGGAACAGCGCCCCTACAAGCGCGCGGTCAGCAGTCAGCGCTGCGTGCGTGCCGGCGGCAAACACAACGATCTGGAAAATGTAGGCTACACCGCGCGCCACCACACCTTCTTCGAGATGCTCGGCAATTTCAGCTTCGGTGATTATTTCAAGCGCGAGGCCATCGGCTATGCGTGGGAATTCCTGACCGGATTACTGAAGCTCCCGCCCGAGCGTTTGTGGATAACGGTATTCGACGATGATGATGAGGCCGCCGACATTTGGCTCAACGAGATCGGCATCGATCCCGCGCGCTTTTCACGCTGCGGCGCCAAGCACAACTTCTGGTCCATGGGCGACACCGGCCCCTGTGGCCCCTGCTCGGAAATCTTTTATGATCATGGCGCCCACATACCCGGGGATCCGCCGGGCGGCGAAGACGAGGGTGACCGTTATGTCGAGATCTGGAATCTGGTCTTCATGCAGTTCGACCGGGCCAAGGACGGCAAGCTCACCGCCCTCCCCCACCCTTCGGTCGATACCGGCATGGGCCTGGAGCGTCTGGCAGCAGTCATGCAGGGTGTCGCCAGCAATTACGACATCGATCTATTCCGCCATTTAATCGAGGCCATTGCCAAACTGGCGATGGCACAGCCCGGGCACAAAAGCAGCGACGAACTGCGCGGCAACAACTCGTTGCGCGTGATCGCCGACCACATCCGCGCAACGGCCTTTTTGATTCTTGACGGCGTGATGCCGTCTAATGAAGGCCGCGGCTATGTGCTGCGCCGCATCATGCGTCGCGCGCTACGCCACGGTCATAAGCTCGGCCTCTCCAACGCACCGTTTTTTTACCAACTGGTCAGCCCGCTGTGCGCCGAGATGGGCGGCGCCTATCCGGAACTGGTCAAGGCGCGGGCGAATATCGAGCGCGTGATCAAACAGGAAGAGGAGCGCTTCGCCGAGACCCTGGAGCAGGGCTTGCGCATCCTGGACCAGGACATCAGCAAGCTGAGCGGCAAACTCATACCCGGCGAGACGATATTCCGGCTCTATGATACCTATGGCTTTCCGCTCGACCTGACCGGCGAGATTGCGCGTGAGCGCGGCCTGGAGATGGATACGGCGGGTTTCGCGCAAGCCATGCAGGCGCAACGCGAACGCGCGCGCGCGGCGAGTCAATTCGGCGCCGCCTATCCCGGCAAAATCGAGATCGCGGGCGCGACCGACTTCACCGGTTATGAGACCTTGTTAACAGAGCAGGCGCACGTTGCGTCCTTATATAAAGACGGCACACCCGTCAGTGAGTTAAGCGAAGGCGAGCACGGCATGGTAATCCTGGAGCGCACACCTTTTTACGCCGAGTCCGGCGGGCAGGTGGGTGACCGGGGCGTGCTGCAAAATGCCGGCGTGCGTTTCGAAGTCAACGACACGCGCAAGCACGGCTCAGCGCATGCGCATGTGGGAATTGTTAAATCAGGCCATATCCGTGTCGGCGATACGCTTAATGCGGCGGTGGATGCCGACGCGCGCCAGGCCACGGCCGCCAATCATTCGGCAACGCACCTGCTGCACGCCGCCTTGCGCAAGGTACTCGGCGAGCACGTCACGCAGAAAGGCTCCCTGGTCACCGCCGAGCGCCTGCGCTTCGACTTTTCCCACTTCGAGCCTTTGAGTGCCGCGCAGATCAGCACCATCGAGCGTCTCGTCAACGCGCAGATCCGCTTCAACTACGCGGCCGAGACCCAGGTCATGGCCATTGACGAAGCCGTTGCGAGCGGCGCCCTGGCCTTGTTCGGAGAAAAATATTCCGAGCGCGTGCGCGTCCTGCGCCTAGGCGATTTTTCCACCGAACTGTGCGGCGGAACGCATGTCGGACGCAGCGGCGATATCGGCCTGCTCAAGATCATTTCCGAGAGCGGCATCGCCTCCGGCGTGCGCCGCATCGAGGCCGTCTCCGGACAGGGCGCGCTCAACTGGCTGGAAGACAGTGAACTGCGTCTGCTGCGCATTGCCGAGCTGGTTAAAGGCGGGCGTGATAACGCCGATGAAAAGGTACAGCAGTTGCTGGAGCGCGCGCGCAAGCTGGAAAAAGAACTCGAACAGCTCAAGGGCAAACTGGCCAGTTCGGCGGGCACGGACCTTGCCGCGCGCGTGGAAAAGATTAATGGCATAAATGTAGTGGCCGAGCGGCTCGATGGCGCGGATGCAAAATCCTTGCGCGATACCGTTGATCAACTCAAGAACAAGCTCGGTTCCGCCGCCGTGGTACTGGCGGCCGTCTCCGACGGCAAGGTCAACGTAGTAGCCGGGGTGACGGCCGATTATATGCAGCAGATCAAGGCCGGCGACTTAGTGAACCTTGTTGCGCAACAGGTCGGCGGTAAGGGCGGCGGGCGGCCGGACATGGCCCAGGCGGGCGGAAACAATCCCGCGGCGCTTGACGATGCGCTGAAATCCGTTTCACAGTGGGTGCGCGAGCAACTCAACCAGTAAATTCTTTGAGTATTTTTTGTTTGTCTAAATAACGGCCAAGTGTTACCCTGCGCCATTTTTCCAAGAAGATAAAATGTCGTTAATAGTGCAAAAATATGGCGGCACCTCGGTAGGCAACCCGCAGCGTATCGCCCAGGTCGCCGAAAAGGTCATGGGCTATCGCCGGCAAGGGCACGATATCGTTGTCGTGGTGTCCGCCATGAGCGGCGAAACGGACCGGCTGATCAAGCT
>JBDSTW010000068.1:0-2079 GCA_039928055.1 Gammaproteobacteria bacterium
ATGCGGCATGCCGATGCGGATGCCATCGATGCGCGAGTTTATCCTGATGATGACCTGCGCCCGCTCAGTGAGCTCGGCAGTTCGGTGCAGCGGGATATGGCCCGGGCCTTGAAGCGTCTGAACATCGCGCCCGATCGTATCATCACCAGCCCGCGTGTGCGCACGCTACAAACGGCGCGGATTACCGCCAAGGTATTAGGCCTGGAGCATGCACTGGCGGAAAGCGATGCGCTGGGCAGAGGCTATAGCATTGCGGCCGTGCTAAAACTGCTGGCCGGTATTCCTCAGCAAGAGACCGTGTTATGTGTGGGTCACGAGCCGGACCTGCGCGAGTTGAGCGGCGCGTTCCTGAGCATGGCGACCGGCCCGGGCATCAAGTTTCCCAAGAGCGGGATCCTGCGCATCGACTTCCAAGCGCCGGTAAGGGTGGGCACGGGGAGCCTGCGCTTCTTTTACCGGCCGCGCGATCTGCTGGCCTTGCTGTAAGCTCCCCTGCCGGGGAGCCGGGCCCAGAAAAGTGCATTGCTGGAAATCGGGGCATAAAAACTCCATACTGGACTCATTAAATCCGGCGTTGGCAGGTACGCGAACTTCCCGGATCGCCTTCAGGGCACTTTAAGGAAACTCTGAATAATTCCATCCATGGAACATTCAGAGACGGCCGCTCCTACGCATCCATGCGTCCGCGGCATTGGGGCTTCCTGCCCGGCAAAAAGCAAAAATGGCCGCTCCTGCGCATCCATGCGCCTGCGGCATTCGTACTTCGTGTACAGCATGATTTTTAGTTTCTTCATTTCTCGAACCCTTAAGTGTTTGAGAAATGCCGGTACATCCGTGTACCGCAAGGAGCCTCTGAATAAATCAGCGGTTCCTTAACAAGATCATTAACCAGTTACTATTTCCCAAGGACGAGAAAGATGCATCTGCTTGATATGACATTGTTTTACGCCCCGCAAAGCGGCGGAGTCAAACGTTATCTCACCGCGAAACATGCCTGGCTGCAAAGTCATACGCGCGTGACTCATACCTTATTGGTGCCGGGTGATTCCGATAGTCCCCGGCAGCGCTCCGGCGTAATTACACTCCGCAGCCCGCTGCTGCCGTTCGGCCAAGGCTATCGTCTCCCGCTGAACCTGCGCAAATGGGCGCAGGCCTTGCGCGAACTGAAGCCCGATCTGATCGAGGCCGGTGATCCCTATCATCTGGCTTGGCTGGCCTTGCGCAGCGGTGCGGAATTGAATGTGCCGGTGTTGGGTTTTTACCATTCAGACTTGCCGCGCCTGCTCGCGACCCGCCTGGGCGCAACGGTGCAACGCTACACGGAATCGTATGTAAAACGGCTGTATCAGCGCTTCGATTTGGTGCTTGCACCCAGTCAGGTGATGGTGGAAAGACTCGGCGAGATAGGTCTGGACAAGGTGCGCCGTCAGCCCTTGGGGGTGGATACAAAGCTGTTCCGGCCCGGCCTTAAAGACGCGGGTCTGCGGCGCAAGCTGGGATTGTCCGAAGATACCCGTTTGCTCATTTATGCCGGGCGGTTTTCGCCGGAGAAAAAATTGCCGGTGCTGATGGAGGCCATGGCAATTCTCGGGCAGCCCTATCATTTGCTGCTGGTGGGCGGCGGCATGGCGCTTCCCGCCCAGCCGAACGTAACAGTGTGGTCTTACCGCTCGGATACCAACGACCTGGCGACGCTCATGGCGAGCTGCGACGCCCTGGTGCATCCCGGTGATCAGGAGACCTTTGGCCTCGTGGTATTGGAGGCGCTGGCCTGCGGCCTGCCGGTGATCGGCATGGCGGCGGGCGGCGTGGCGGAACTTGTCGATGCGCAGGTCGGGTTGCTGGTGCCGCCGCAGAATCCCTCGGCACTGGCCGGGGCCATCAGCGCGCTTTACCAAACGGACATGCGCCGAATGAGCCTGAACGCGCGCCGTAAAGCGGAAGATCATTATAGTTGGAACAAGATCATGCCCCAGCTTTTGGGACACTACAGCCACCTGCTCGGACTGCCCGAACGTACGCACGTAGCCGACACGCCGCGTTACAATGCCGCCAACTGAAGCGCCGCGTGCCGTCTGT
>JBDSTW010000069.1:0-3009 GCA_039928055.1 Gammaproteobacteria bacterium
TGCCTTGGTCGCCGGGGTACGTGACGTGCAGAGGATGTTTTCCTGATGGCTGACACCCGGCAACTTTATCAAGAAGTGATCCTCGACCATAATAAAAAGCCGCGCAATTTCGGCGTGCTCGATGATGCCAATCGCAAGGCGGAAGGACACAATCCATTGTGCGGCGATCACATTACGGTATCCTTGCGCCTGCAGGATGACCTTATCGAAGGCATCGCCTTCCAAGGTCAAAGCTGCGCGATCTGCAAGGCCTCGGCCTCGATGATGACGACCAACGTGAAAGGTAAAACCGTGCAGGCAGCCGAGTTAACCATTCAGGAATTTCGCGACATGGCAACCGGTAAGCTCGACACTCAAACCCAGCCGCACCATCTGGGCAGGCTCAACGTTTTTGCCGGCGTGAAGGATCTACCTTCGCGCGTGAAGTGCGCAATCCTGCCGTGGCATACTTTAGCGGCGGCGTTCCATGCCGTCCCCTCAACCTCCACGGAAGGCAACGACGAGCCGATGAAGTCGCTCGTCGGTAATGTTTAGAGGCGCTTGAACCATGCCAAAAATTGCTGAGATCGAAGGCACTCCTAACCCGAACGCGGTAAAGTTCGTGCTCAAGGAACCTTTAACCTGGGGCATTACCCGCTCGTTCGATAACGCGGTAGCGGCCGAGTCCGACGCGCTGGCTGCGGCCCTGTTCGCCATCCCGCACGTAACCAATGTCTTTTACGTGGATCGTTGGGTGAGCGTGACGCAAGACGGCGGCGCGCCCTGGCCGGAACTACTCAAGCAATTGGCCGTGCCGATTCGCGCGGCTCCGGCGGCGGCGGCCTTTGTGCCGGGTGCGTTCACGCCCCGTAGCATGCCGATAAACGGACAGGAAAATCCACGCCTTACCCAGATCACCGAGCTTATCAATGAAAAGATTCGCCCCTATCTGATGAGCGACGGCGGTGACCTTGAAGTGCTGGAACTCGATGGCAATCAACTGATGGTGCATTATCACGGCGCTTGCGGGAGCTGCCCCAGTTCGCTGGCGGGCACCTTATCCGCCATTGAAAATCTGGTGCATACTATCGAACCCGACATCGAAGTCGTCGCCGTATAAAACTAAGAAGGAAAAACCATGGCAGAGTGGGTGCCGGTAGCAAAGACCGCGGAGTTTGTCCCGGGACAGTGCCGCATCGTGGATGTTGATGGCGCGCGTATCGCCGTATTCAATCTCGGCGGCGAGTATTTTGCGATCGAAGACGTCTGCACGCACGATGGCGGCCTGCTGGCGAACGGCAGACTCGACGGCGATGAGATCATATGCCCACGTCACGGGGCGCGCTTCTCGATTAAAACCGGCGAGGCGCTGAGTGCCCCGGCCTTCGAACCCACCGCAACGTTTCCCGTCAGGATCGAGGCCGGTGAGGTACAGGTTATGGATGACCGCTGGGATTAACGTATTTATTATGTATCGCCGAGCGCTTTGAAAAAACAGCACAATAAAATCGCTCTTATTCATTTGGCATGGAGGCAACATGAAGTTTTTTATCGATAGCGCCCACCTCGAAGATATCCGCAAGGCGGCCGAACTAGGCATGGCCGACGGCGTTACCACAAATCCGTCGCTGATCGCCAAGGAAGGCGGCATCAATTTTCACAAACACATCGCTCAGATCTGTCACATCGTCAAGGGTCCGGTCAGCGCCGAGGTCATCGCGCTGGATTGCGCGGACATGCTCTCACAAGGGCGCGAGCTGGCCAAGATCGCGCCGAATGTAACCATCAAGGTACCGCTTACCCCCGACGGGCTGAAGGCCTGCCGCGCGTTATCCGACGAAGGCATCCTGGTCAACGTCACATTGTGCTTTTCGGCGGCCCAGGCGATCCTGGCGGCAAAGGCCGGCGCAGCGTTTGTCTCCCCGTTTGTCGGACGCCTGGATGACGTCGGTCAGAACGGCATGGGCTTGATCGCGGAGATTGTGGAAATTTATCAGAACTACGATTGGACGACAGAGATTCTGGTGGCCTCGGTACGCCATCCGATTCACGTCACCGAGGCCGCGCGCCTGGGCGCGGATGTTGTCACCCTGGGGATCAAGACCCTCGATCAAATGTTCAAGCACCCCTTGACCGATACCGGCATCGAGCTTTTTCTCGCCGACTGGAAGAAGACCAACGAGGCGGGCAGCTAAACCTCACCTGGAACTTCAGGGAGGATTGCCCTGCAGCGCAACAGGTATGGCAGGTCACGCAGGAATTTTAGCTACACATCTTCGATAACTGTAACCACCCTGGCGACAACGCTCGAACCCACTATCCCTTCCTCGTATCAAAACGTCCCGCCATCCCAACCCCACATTGCACCTTGGGCATTGGCAAACTCGATATAGACGCGATCCCCGGCGATTCCCAGTTCTTTTTCAATCAGTTCACTTAGCGCCTTAGACAATTCCGCCGTCTTGGCCTGCGGCAGGCCCACGCTCTTGAGCTCCAGATAGGCGAGCGGCGCATTGCTACCGGCGAACAGCATAGGGATGGGCGGCTCCAGCGCGACCATGACATAGGCCTCGGGTTTAGAGAGTTGCGTGGACACGAGCTGAGAGGCTTTTTTTAAGAGTTTCCGGGCTTTGTCTGTCTCGAGCGCGGCATTGGTCTGTATTTTCAGGTAAGGCATTCCTATTGAACCTCGCTTCAAATTATGTAAATTCCTGCCCAGGCGTAAAGCCCAACCCCCTGTAAAACCCCCGGCACCGACACCCAAGCCGGGGCCATGACCCGATAATCGGGCAATCCGGCAATTTTTTACTGCCATTACTTGACGTTGCACGTTATTCTAAGTAGTTTCACCTGTAGGCTTCAAGATTCGAGCGGAATCGTTTATGTGCATTTTTTCGAGGGGTAAGTGACGTGGAATTGACCGGTGCCGAGATACTCATTCGTTGCCTCAAAGATGAGGGCGTCGAGTTTATATTTGGATACCCGGGCGGCGCGGTATTGCACATCTATGATGCGCTCTACAAGCAGACC
>JBDSTW010000070.1:0-4130 GCA_039928055.1 Gammaproteobacteria bacterium
GGTTGCGCCGGCCGGATTTGATCGGGAAGATCGAGTTGAATAAAGAGCAAAAGTTGTTGCTGAACGAGTTTATTCAAGAACACGAGAAACACTAAATTAAGCGATTCGGGAGCAGAGTCATGAGCAACATCATCGAACAAATTGAAGCAGAACAAATGACGCGCAAGTTGCCGGATTTTGCCCCGGGCGATACCGTCACCGTGCAGGTCAAGGTTAAAGAGGGTACGCGCGAACGTCTGCAGGCCTTTGAAGGCGTGGTGATCGCTAAAAGCAATCGCGGCCTGAATTCCAGTTTCACCGTGCGTAAGATTTCCCACGGCGAGGGTGTGGAGCGCGTGTTTCAAACCTACAGCCCCAGCATTCAGGAGATCACCGTTAAAATGCGCGGCGATGTGCGCCGGGCAAAGCTCTACTATTTACGCGATTTGAAGGGCAAGGCAGCGCGCATCAAGGAAAAGCTTTAACTGCTGCAAGCTCCCCTGCTTATGTGTAGGGCAGGGGAGCGGTTACAAGTAAAGTCCCTTACCGAAGCATCCGCTTGCGGAGGTCCTTCTTCTAACGTGATGGCTTACCCTCTAAGCGAAACTCACGATGCCGTGTTCAGCATACCGGCTATGCCGGCAGGCCCTAAACTGGGAATCAGCCTGCGAGGAGGCGCGCTGGCAGCGATCGATTTCCTGGCGGCTTCAGTGGCCGACAAGCCACCCTTAACCGAATCAGCTCAACAGGTCGTTGCGGAATTGCTGGCTTATTTCGCAAATCCGGCCTGGAAGTTCTCCCTCCCCCTGGCCGACCAAGGCACGGCATTTCAGCAACGTGTCTGGCAGGCCCTGCAGAAGATACCGTCCGGTGCTGTTTGCAGTTATAGCCGGCTTGCCGAACAGCTGCATACCGGTGCGCGCGCCATCGGCAACGCCTGTCGCAGGAACCCCATTCCGATTGTTGTTCCTTGCCACCGCGTCGTGGCCTTGCATGGCCTGGGCGGTTATTCCGGCCAGGTGACGGGTGAGCAATTGGCTATTAAAAGCTGGTTGTTGGCGCATGAAAGCCGGCACTGAGAGCGCCGCAGTTCTACAACTCGAATCTGCGGATCAAGCTATTATCGAGGCATTTATTGATGCGCTTTGGCTTGAGCGCGGATTGAGTGCAAATACCCTGGCTGCGTATCGCTCCGATCTACAGAAACTCGCCGTGTGGTTGGCGGAACGCGGCATCCATTTGCTTACCGCGCAGCGCGCCGATCTGCTGGATTATCTGGCCAAGTGCATACATACCGGCAAGCGCCCCAGTTCGACCGCGCGGCTGGTATCGAGCCTGCGCCGTTTTTATCAATCAGCGGTGTGTGAAGGGCGTTTGCAGGAAGATCCCAGCGCGCGCATCGATGCACCGAAGCTCGGCCGCTCGTTACCCGATTCCTTGACCGAGGCCGAGGTCGAGGCCCTGCTGGCGGCGCCGGTCGTAGACGATGTGTTGGGTTTGCGCGACCGCGCCATGCTGGAAACTCTGTACGCCTGCGGCCTACGCGTCTCCGAACTGGTAGACTTGAGCATCTTGCAGATCAATCTGCGTCAGGGCGTTGTACGCGTGGTAGGCAAGGGCAGCAAGGAACGCCTGGTGCCGTTCGGTGAAGAAGGCTCGTTCTGGATTCAGCGTTATCAGCTTGAGGCCCGCCCCTTGCTGCTGAAAGGTTTGGTCAAGATGCAGGTCAGCGACAGCTTATTTTTAACGAACAGGGGGGCGGCCATGACGCGTCAAGCCTTCTGGTACCGGATTAAATACCATGCGCGCGCTGCGGGCATCGGCAAAAAACTTTCACCGCACACGCTGCGGCATGCTTTTGCCACACATTTGCTGAATCACGGCGCGGATTTACGCGTGGTGCAGATGTTGCTCGGGCACAGCGATCTATCGACAACGCAAATATACACACACGTCGCTAAAGAGCGGCTTAAAAAATTGCATGCGCAGCATCACCCGCGCGGGTGATTGTATAATTATAAATAACAGGAGGAATTCCTATGCCGTCGTTTGATGTCGTATCCGAGATCGATAAGCATGAATTGAGCAATGCCGTGGATCAGGCCAATCGCGAGATCGCGGCGCGCTTTGATTTCAAGGGTAGCGGCGCGCATATCGATCAGGATAAGACAGTACTCACTTTGCATGCCGACAACGAATTTCAGATTAAACAGATGGCAGATATCCTGGAGGGAAAGCTGGTCAAGCGCGGTATTGATCTAAGCAGCCTGGATAGAGGCAAGATTGAAGTCAGCGGTATCAAGGCCCATCAGAAAATCACCGTGCGCGAGGGCATCGATGCGGAGCTGGCACGGAAAATTGTCAAGCTGATCAAGGAGAGTAAATCAAAGACGCAGGCCGCGATTCAGGGCGAGCAGGTCAGGATCACCGGCAAAAAGCGCGATGACCTGCAAGAGGTGATCGGGTTCTTACGCAAGGCCGAGCTCGGCCTGCCTTTACAATATATTAATTTTCGTGATTGAGAACTGCTGATTCAGAGGAGTAGCGAGTGCATAAAACTTTATTGTTAATGATGCTGAGTTTGGCGCTGACATTATCAGCGCCGATTCATGCGGATGATCTTGGCGAGCTTCGCAAGGCCTTGGCCATGATAGCCCCGGATACGCAGCCCGACGCCATTACCCTGTCTGCCATTCCCGGCCTGTACGAAATCGTGTACGGAACAGACGTATTCTATATGACGAAGGATGGTCGCTATATGCTGCAAGGCGATGTCATCGACATGGTTCAGCGCCGTAATGCAACGGAGGCCAAGCGTGCCGAGGTCCGCTTAAAAGAACTCGGTGCTATCAAGGAAGAAAGCATGATCGTCTTCGCGCCAAAGGAAACCAAACATACGCTCACCGTCTTTACCGATATCGACTGTGGCTATTGCAGAAAATTGCACAGCGAAATAGCGGAGCTCAACAGCCATGGGATTAAGGTCCGCTACCTGGCCTTTCCACGCGCGGGCCTCGATTCGCCTTCGTACGATAAGGCCGTGACGGTGTGGTGTTCTAAGGACCGAAATCAGGCTATGACGAGCGCCAAGTCCGACGAAGTGCTGGAGAAAAAGACCTGTGATAATCCGGTAAAACAACATATGGCCCTGGCAAAAAAACTGAATGTGACGGGCACGCCAACCCTGATGCTGGAAGACGGTCAGTTCATACCGGGATTTGTGCCGGTTGACAAATTGATCAAGCTACTTGATGAAAATAAAAACAAGGCGTAGGCTTGCCGGGCGAGTAACCACATAATTCACAGTAGATAGGCTCGTAAGTTGCCAATAAAAGCTTTTTTTGTTCTTAAAAGGGGGCGTATAAAATGCTAACGTTCAGAGAAAAGAGAAAATTCAACTTTGTAACCTTAGGGCTGCTGTTGTTGGTAATTGCAGTTGGAGTTTTTGTTTACCTTAGATAAACCAAGAGGCTATCATTTTTGAAGCCAAGGCCCCTTCGGGGGCCTTGTTTTTTTGTGGCGTAATAGTAAATCTCCAACTTCTCCCCGGCGCGGAAAGCGGCGCCTGTTGCAGGCTGTAAATTAATTTGCCGGCGCTATCAGCGCCGCGCGTTTTTCATAGGCCTCGCGCGTAATGCGAATGTCTTCGAGGAAGGTAGGCAGTTCTTCGAGTCGCAAGGCCTGCGGACCATCTACCAGGGCCTTTTCGGGTACCGGGTGGAAATCGACAAGGACCATATTCGCTCCGGCGATAATGCCCTGTGCTGTGACGTGCTGTACATCCATGAGTCCGTCCGGCGCGCAATCACGCGAGCCCACGGAATGCGAAGGGTCGATGCACACCGGCATGCGCGTAAGCCGCTTAATCACGGGAACATGACAGAAGTCGACGAGATTACGGTGCGGATCGCCGGCATTCGTCTTCATGCCGCGCAGGCCGAATACCACATTGCGATTGCCTTCGCTGGCCAGATATTCGGCGGCGTTGAGCGATTCTTCCAAGGTAATGCCGAAGCCGCGTTTGAGCAGCACCGGGTAATCGCGCTGACGACCGACAATCTTGAGCAGCTCGAAGTTTTGCGTGTTGCGCGTGCCGATCTGTAGCATCACCCCGGTGGGCTGGCCGGTAATACGTAAGGCCTCGCGGATCT
>JBDSTW010000071.1:0-10055 GCA_039928055.1 Gammaproteobacteria bacterium
TCGCCTCCAGGGTGTTGAAGGCGGCGAAAAACAAGAACAGTGCGACGCCGATGCCGATAATCGAGTGATTGGCCATCAGCAGAGCCAATTCGGAAAGCCCTAATACCACGATAGAACCCACGAAGACCTGCTTCATGAGGCGCTTTTTCTCGGCCAGGATAATGAACGGCACCATGGCGAGCATCCCCAGCAACAGCACCGGCAGGTAGATCTGCCAGTGCTGATCGGAGGCAAGCCCGGCCTGGTCGCGCAAGGCCAGCGGCAGCACGACAAAGCTCGCGATGAGTATGGCGTGCAGCGCCAGGATGCCAGCGTTCAAACGCATGAGCTGGGGGTCGGCAAACACGTCCTTGAATTTTCCCGGCACCGCCTGGGTATCGCGGTGAAAGCGGCTGCGCACCGGCTGCGGCACCCAGAACTTAAGCACCGCAATGCCGCCCAGGGCGAGTACGGCGGTGGCCCAAAAAATACCGGGCACGCCGATCCAGCTATCCAATACCGGCCCGGCGACCAGGGCAAAGGCAAACGACAAGCCGATGGTAACGCCGATGGTAGCCATCGCTTTTGTGCGCTGTTCTTCACGGGTGAGGTCGGCGACCAGCGCCATGACGGCGGCGGCGATGGCACCGGCCCCCTGCAAGGCGCGCCCGATGATAACGCCGGTAATCGAGTCGGACATGGCGGCCACGACACTGCCCAGCGCAAAGATAAGCAGGCCAACGATGATGATCGGCTTGCGCCCGAAGCGATCGGACAACATGCCAAAGGGGATTTGCAGCACGGCCTGGCTTAACCCATAGGCACCGATGGCGATGCCGATCAGGATTGGGGTCGCGCCGCTGAGATTGTCCAGGGCATAGGTGGAAAATACCGGCAGAATGAGAAACAGGCCGAGCATGCGCAACGCGTAAATACTGGCCAGCGCCGAGGTTGCGCGGCGCTCGTTTGAAGTCATGCCATCGCTGTCTGAAGGGATTGTTTCTACGTGATTTTGCGCCAAGATGGGAGTTTCCTTTTGCCTGCTCATGCACGTATATTAGCAGGTTTAAACCCTGGAAATCAGTATGGACACAATTCAGATTCGCGGGGCCCGTACCCACAACCTGCAAGGCATAGACCTCGACCTTCCCCGCGATAAGCTGATTGTGATAACCGGGCTATCGGGTTCGGGAAAATCCTCGCTGGCCTTCGACACTATCTACGCCGAGGGCCAGCGCCGCTACGTGGAATCGCTGTCGAGCTATGCGCGCCAGTTCCTGTCCATCATGGAAAAACCCGATGTCGATCATATCGAAGGGCTGTCGCCGGCGATCTCCATCGAGCAGAAATCCACCTCGCACAATCCGCGTTCGACGGTCGGTACCACGACCGAGATTTACGACTATCTGCGCCTGTTGTTTGCGCGTGTAGGTGAGCCGCATTGCCCGCAACACGACACCGTATTGGAGGCACAAACGGTCAGCCAGATAGTCGACCACGTGCTGGCCTTGCCGGAAGGCACGGCGCTGATGCTGCTCGCGCCGGTGGTGCAGAATCGCAAGGGCGAGCATGTGCAGATACTCGCGGAGCTGCGCGCGCAAGGTTATGTGCGTGCGCGCATCGACGGCGTGCTCACGGAACTGGACGAGGCCCCCGATCTCGACCTGCGCCGCAAGCACAATATAGAGGTTGTCATCGACCGCTTCCGCGTGCGGCCCGATCTTCAGCAACGCCTCGCCGAATCGCTCGAGACCTCCTTGCATCTTAGCGACGGCCTCATCCGCATTGCGTTTATGGAAGCGGACGCCGAGGGCAAACCCCAGCCCGACCTCGTATTTTCGGCCAAGTTTGCCTGTCCCTTGTGCGGCTACAGCATCACCGAACTCGAGCCGCGCCTGTTTTCGTTTAACAATCCGGCGGGCGCTTGCCAGAATTGCGACGGGCTGGGTGTGAAACAATTCTTCGATCCGTTGCGCGTGGTGGCACACCCTGCTTTGAGTTTACCGGGCGGAGCGGTGCGCGGCTGGGACCGGCGCAATGCCTATTATTTCCAATTGATCACCTCGCTCGCTGAACACTACGATTTTGATATCGATACGGCCTTCGAAGACTTGCCCAAGCGGCTGCGCGATATCGTACTTTACGGCAGCGGCAGCGAGGTAATCAGCTTTCAGTACTACAACGAACGCGGCGGGACCACCACACGCCGGCACCGCTTCGAAGGTATCATCCCCAATATGCAGCGCCGCTACCACGAGACGGAATCCAACGTCGTGCGTGAGGAGCTTGCCAAGTACATGGGCAATCAGACCTGCCCTGAGTGCAATGGCGCGCGGCTCAATGCCGCGGCACGCCATGTTTACGTTACCGATATGAACCTTCCCGCCGTCACCGCGCTGCCCGTGGAACAGGCGCAGATATTTTTTACCCAGCTCAAATTGCCGGGCCGACGCGGCGAGATTGCCGCCAAGATACTCAAAGAGGTTAGCCAGCGCCTGGAATTTCTGGTTAATGTGGGGCTGGGTTATCTCACGCTGGATCGCAGCGCCGACAGTTTATCCGGCGGCGAGGCGCAGCGCATTCGTCTGGCGAGCCAGATCGGCGCGGGCCTGGTCGGGGTGATGTACATCCTCGATGAACCCTCGATCGGCCTGCACCAGCGCGATAACCAGCGTCTGCTGAACACCTTGACCTATTTGCGCGATCTGGGCAACACGGTAATCGTAGTCGAACACGATGAAGATGCCATCCTCGCCGCCGACCACGTGGTCGATATCGGCCCGGGCGCCGGTGTGCACGGCGGGCGCATTGTTGCGCAAGGCACGCCGCAGGACATCATCGATAATCCGGCCTCGCTGACCGGCCAATACCTGGGTGGTCACAAGATGATCGCCGTGCCCAATAAGCGCACCCCTATCGACAAAAAACGCTGCCTGCGCCTGCGCGGCGCCAGGGGCAATAATTTGAAAAATGTCGATATCGATATACCCGCGGGCCTGATGACCTGCATCACCGGCGTATCGGGTTCGGGTAAATCCACACTCATCAACGACACGCTTTACCGCCTTGCGGTACGCGAACTGCACAGCGGCGGTGAGGACCCTGCGCCGTATGCCTCGATCAGCGGCCTGGAGCTATTCGACAAAATCGTCGAGATCGACCAGAGTCCGATCGGACGCACGCCGCGCTCCAACCCTGCCACTTACACCGGCCTGTTCACACCGATGCGTGAATTATTTTCCGGCACGCAGGAGGCGCGTTCGCGCGGCTACAAGCCGGGGCGCTTCAGCTTCAATGTTAAGGGCGGACGATGCGAGGCCTGCCAGGGCGATGGGCTCATTAAGGTGGAGATGCACTTTCTGCCCGATATCTACGTTGCCTGCGATGTATGCAAGGGCAAGCGCTATAACCGCGAAACGCTGGAGGTGCGCTACAAGGGCAAGAATATCCACGAAGTACTGGATATGACGGTCGAGGATGCGCGTACTTTTTTCGACGCCGTGCCGGCTATCGCGCACAAGCTGCAAACCCTGGTCGATGTCGGCCTTTCTTATATTAAATTAGGCCAGAATGCCACGACCCTGTCGGGCGGCGAGGCGCAACGCATCAAGCTTTCGCGTGAATTGTCGCGGCGCGACACCGGCAATACGCTTTATATCCTCGATGAGCCTACCACAGGCCTGCATTTCCACGATATCGAGCAACTGCTCGGCGTGCTCCACCACCTGCGCGATCGCAACAACACTATCATCGTCATCGAGCATAATCTCGATGTGATCAAGACTGCCGATTGGGTTATCGATCTGGGTCCGGAGGGCGGTGACAAGGGAGGCAGGGTGATTGCCACGGGAACGCCGGAAGATATTGCCAAACACCCCGATTCCTACACCGGCCAATACCTCAAGTCGACGCTCAAGCGGGCACGCTGAGTTGCCTTAGGGGAGTACTAGTGACGGGGCACTGCCGGGGTTTCCTGCAAGCGACCTGTCAGCGTATGCAAAAAGGCCTCTATGTCGGCAACCTGGTCGTCGGCTAATTCTTTCTGCAATTGGGTTACCGCCATCACGCGTATGGCCTCGTCCAATGTTGCTACCGTGCCGGTGTGGAAGTAGGGCGCGGTAAGGGCAATATTGCGCAGCGACGACACGCGGAAAAGACGCTTGTGTATCGGATCTTTGGTAGCTTCGTAGTGCCCCTGATCGTCCGTAACCAAGTTGTACTGTTTATCGTAGCGGCTGCCCAGGTAATTCGGGAACAATTCATAAAACCCCTCGCCCATGGGCATAGGCGGGCCGGAAAAATTAATACCGAAGTGACAGGCGACGCAACCGGCTTCCTGAAACTGCTGCATGCCACGCAAGGCCTGTTTGGAGAGCGCTTTTTTATCGCCCTTCACATAACGATCAAAGGGGCTATCCGGTGTGGTCAGCGTGCGCACATAGGCGGCTATGGCCTTGGCAAGGTTGTCGAAGCTTAGTGCAGCGGGGCCGCCGAAGGCCTTGTTGAAACCGTGTCGATAAGCGGCGCGGGAACCGATACGCTTCAGTACGGCACGCTGACCGGGCATGCCCATGATGCTCGGATCCAACAGATGATCCTTGATGGCAGCCTCTATGCTTTCCGCCCTGCCATCCCAGAATTGCACGCTCTGGAATGCGGCATTCAAAACCGTCGGCGTGGAGCGACGCGCCTGTTTACCCGAGGCTCCTGTCGAGAGCGCGCGATGATCGACACCGCCTTGAGTTAGATCATGGCAAGTGTTGCATGAAATCTTTGCATTCAGCGATAGACGTGTGTCGAAATAGAGCTGCCTGCCCAGCTTTAGCTTGGCGGCGTTCGGCGGATTATCGTGCGGGACCGGTGCTTGTGCGGGCAGGGCCGGCATGGTTTCAAACGCGCTGGCGTAGGGTGAAAGTCCGGCCAGGCTGGCAGCGCTATAGACGAGCAACAGGCAACGGAAAATTTTTACACTGTGCATTGCGTAGATGAACAAGTTGGGCGTGTTGTGCAGCATTGTAAGGTCGCACCCGACATAACTCCATAGCTTAAGCGGCGCGCATAAAAAAGCCGGGCGCGAAGCCCGGCCTTTACACCATAAATTGTAATGCGGATGCTATTCAGCGGCGCCTTCCGTGTCCGCCACCGGGCGTCCCACCAGCTCGACGATGGCCATAGGAGCCGCATCACCGGCGCGAAATCCGCACTTAAGAATACGCAGGTAACCGCCGGGACGCTCCTTGTAACGCGGGCCTAATTCATTGAATAGTTTGGTCACCATGTCGCGATCGCGAATGCGTGCGAAGGCCAGACGGCGCTTGGCAACGGTATCCAGCTTCGCCAGGGTAATGAGCGGCTCGGCGATGCGGCGCAATTCCTTTGCCTTGGGCAGCGTGGTCTTGATGATTTCATGGCGCATGAGTGCAACGGCCATATTCTTGAGCATGGCCTTACGATGGCTGCTGTTACGGCTGAGTTGTCGACCACTATTTTGATGACGCATGACTATTCTTCCAAGGTAATGAAATTAAGCGGATGCCTTTTCCTGATCGTGCAGGTTGGCCGGCGGCCAATTTTCCAGACGCATGCCCAGCGACAAGCCGCGTGTGGCCAGTATATCCTTGATCTCGGTCAAAGACTTCTTGCCCAGATTAGGCGTCTTGAGCAATTCGTTTTCCGTGCACTGAATGAGGTCGCCGATATAGAAAATGCTTTCCGCCTTGAGGCAGTTGGCAGAGCGCACGGTCAATTCCAAATCGTCCACGGGGCGCAGCAGGATCGGGTCGATCTCGGCCTGTGGAGCAGTCGCCGGACGCGAGTCTTCATTGCCCTTCAATTCCACAAACACCGATAACTGGTCTTGCAGGATATTGGCGGCGCGGCGGATGGCCTCTTCGGGATCGACCGTCGCATTTGTCTCAATGTCGATGATCAGCTTGTCCAGATCGGTGCGCTGCTCGACGCGCGCGCTTTCCACGGCGTAGGTTACGCGCCGCACCGGGCTGAATGAGGCATCGAGTTGCAGATTGCCGATCGGACGGACTTCATCCTCGGCTACCTGGCGCGAAGATGATGCCTCGTAACCGCGGCCACGCTTGATCTTGAGCGTCATATTAAGCGCGCCGGCCTTGGTCAAATGGGCAATGACGTGATCCGGATTAACGATCTCGACATCATGGTCTAGCGTAATATCACTGGCCAGGACAATGCCCGGCCCTTTTTTATTCAGGCTCAGCGTGGCTTCGTCGCGCGCGTGCATGCGGATGGCGAGCCCTTTGAGATTCAGCAGGATATCGACAACATCCTCCTGCACCCCTTCGATACTCGTGTATTCGTGCAGCACGCCTTCTATCTCGACTTCCACCACGGCGCAACCGGGCATCGAGGACAGCAAAATCCGCCGCAACGCATTTCCCAGCGTGTGCCCGAAACCGCGCTCAAGAGGTTCCAGGGTAACCTTGGCATGTTTACTGTTGATGATTTGCACATCAACGAGGCGCGGCTTTAAAAATTCTGATACGGAGCCTTGCATGATAAATCCTCTTCGATACGCTTACTTGGAGTAAAGCTCAACGATAAGATGTTCGTTAATCTCGGCGGGAAGTTCGCTGCGCTCGGGACGCGACTTGAACGTACCTTGCATCTTGCTGACATCGACATCGAGCCAATCCGAGAAGCCGCGCTGCTGGGCCATATCCAGCGCCGCCTGTATGCGCAATTGCTTTTTGGCGGCTTCATCAACCGCGACAATATCATTCGGACTGACCTGATAAGTCGGTATATTCACCTTCTTGCCGTTCACGGTGATGCCGTTGTGGCGCACCAACTGACGCGCCTCGCTGCGTGACGCCCCGAAACCCATGCGGTAAACCACGTTGTCCAAGCGACCTTCCAGCAACTGCAAAAGGTTTTCGCCGGTGGAACCCTTGCGCTGATCGGCAGCCTGGTAATAAAGCCGGAATTGTCCTTCGAGTACACCGTAAATCCTGCGCAGTTTCTGCTTTTCGCGCAGCTGGGTGGCATAGTCCGAGAGACGCGTGCGCCGCTGCCCATGCTGACCGGGCGGAAAGGCGCGCGTTTCGATCGTGCATTTACTCGTGAAACACTTCTCGCCCTTCAGGAAAAGCTTCTCTCCCTCGCGGCGACATAGACGACATTTCGGACCAATATATTTAGCCAAACCAAGCCTCCGGCTTAAACGCGACGTTTCTTAGGTGGACGGCAACCGTTGTGCGGAATCGGTGTGACGTCGGTGATATTCGTAACCTTAAAGCCTGCTGCATTTAATGCGCGCACGGCGGATTCACGCCCAGGGCCCGGTCCTTTCACAAACACTTCAATATTTTTCATGCCGAACTCAAGCACCACCGCACCAACCTTCTCTGCGGCAACCTGCGCGGCAAACGGTGTGCTCTTGCGCGAGCCGCGGAATCCGCAGCCGCCGGCCGTAGCCCACGAAAGGGTATTTCCCTGGCGATCGGTTATCGTGATGATGGTATTGTTAAACGAGGCATGAATATGCGCCACACCATCGACGACATTCTTTTTGACACGTTTGCGAACACGGCTAGTAGCCTTGGCCATAATATTTCCTGATCCTGATCCTGATTCGGGTTACTGGTTAATTATTTGCGAATCGCCTTGCGCGGACCTTTGCGGGTGCGCGCGTTGGTACGCGTGCGCTGACCGCGCAACGGCAGGCCGCGGCGATGACGCACACCACGGTAGCAGCCTAAGTCCATGAGACGCTTGATGCTCATCGAAACTTCACGACGCAGATCGCCCTCTACGGTGAACTTTGCCACCTCGGTGCGCAGTGCCTCGACCTGTGCCTCGGTCAAATCTTTAATCTTGGTCGCCGGATTGACTCCCGTAGCGGCACAGATGGCCTTGGCAGCCGAGCGGCCAACTCCATAGATCGAAGTCAGAGCAATTACAGTGTGCTTCTGAACCGGAATGTTTATACCAGCAATACGGGCCATTCAACTACTCCCAACTAATATCTGCAAATTAGGTAACTCAGTGAGTACGGCGTGCGCAAAGCTACGCTCGCTCACCCCTGCCGCTGTTTATGGCGGGCATCCGTTGAGCAAATTACACGCACAATACTCTTGCGTTTTACAATTTTACAATTGCGGCACAATTTTTTTACCGAGGCGCGCACTTTCATGAAGCTTCTCCCACACTAATTAAATGTTTCGGCCATAGAGCGCAATCAGCGCACCAGGCCCGTCCTTCCATGTCCCTTGAGATTGGCCTTTTTCAGCAGGCCCTCATACTGGTGAGACATCAGGTGCGCCTGCACCTGGGCCATGAAATCCATGACCACTATCACAATGATCAGCAGTGATGTCCCGCCGAAATAAAACGGCACGTTCCAATAGACAATCAAAAATTCCGGCAGTAAACATACCAGCGTGATGTAAATCGCGCCGCCCAGGGTCAAACGCGACATCACACCGTCGATATAACGCGCCGTCTGCTCACCGGGCCGGATACCGGGAATAAACGCACCCGACTTTTTCAAATTGTCGGCCGTGTCCTTGGGGTTAAACACCAGGGCCGTGTAAAAAAAGCAGAAAAATATAATCGCCAGCGCATACAGCATTACGTAAGGCGGCTGTCCCGGCGACAGCGTCGAGGAGATATCGCGCAACCAACCCATGCCCTCGGCACTACCAAACCAGCCGCCGAGCGTGGCCGGAAACAATATAATGCTCGACGCAAAAATCGGCGGAATAACACCGGCCATATTCACCTTCAGCGGCAGGTGGCTGGTCTGGCCCGCATACATTTTGCGACCCTGCTGGCGTTTCGCGTAATTCACCGTAATACGGCGCTGTCCGCGCTCCACAAATACTACAAAGGCGGTGACGGCCAATGCCAGGGCAAACAACACGAGTATCGTGATTGAGTGCATCTCGCCGGTACGCGCCAACTCCAAAGTGCCGGCTATCGCGGCGGGCAGTCCGGCGACAATACCGGCAAATATGATAATGGAGATGCCATTACCGATGCCGCGTTCGGTCACCTGCTCGCCCAGCCACATCAGAAACATGGTGCCGGTCACCAGCGTCAAGGCCGCGGTAAATATAAAAGAGGTGCCAGGGTTGATAACCACCTGCACGGCCCCTGCCTGCTGGCTTTGCAATGCAATGGCAATGCCGATGGCCTGGAATATCGCCAAAAACAGCGTAGCACGCCGCGTATATTGCGATATCTTGCGTCGGCCCGACTCGCCTTCTTTCTTTAACTGCTCCAGCGTAGGCACTACGGTGGTCAGCAATTGCACAATAATCGAGGCCGAAATATACGGCATGATGCCCAGGGCAAACACGGACAAGCGCTCCAATGCGCCGCCGGAAAACATATTGAACATGTCTACAATTGTGCCGCGTTGCTGGTCAAACAGCGCGGCCAATGCTACCGGGTCGATACCGGGCACCGGTATGTGCGCACCGATGCGAAACACAATCAGGGCGCCCAGCACGAACAGTAGTCTGCGCTTGAGTTCGGATAATTTGCCCATACCCGACAGGGTATTGGCCATGGCTGACCGGGACGCCGACATTATTCCTCGATCTTGCCGCCGGCAGCTTCAATGGCGGCGCGCGCACCCTTGGTTACGCTCAGCCCGCGCAAGGTTACGGCTATTTTAATCTCACCGGAGGCGATCACCTTGATGCGCTTGACGTCCTGGCGCACCAGATTTGCCGCCTTGAGCGAGAGTAAATCGACCACGCCGTCCTTATGGGCCTTGGCGAGCTCGTGCAGGCGGATTTCAGCGGTTTCACCGGCCGTCACCGAGGCAAAACCGGCCTTGGGCAAGCGGCGTTGCAAAGGCATCTGGCCGCCTTCGAAGCCGACCTTGTGATAACCGCCGGCGCGCGCATGCTGGCCTTTATGGCCGCGTCCGCAGGTCTTGCCCAGACCCGAACCGATGCCGCGTCCAACGCGCTTAGGAGCGGTCTTCGCGCCCTTGCCGGGCTTGATCGTGTTCAGGCGCATCAGGAAATATCCTCAACTTTGACCATGTAGGAAACCTTGTTGATCATGCCGCGCACGCAGGCCGTGTCTTC
>JBDSTW010000072.1:0-4280 GCA_039928055.1 Gammaproteobacteria bacterium
ACGTACCCCAGTTGAATGCGGTCCCACACATTGCCCACGGCCCCGCCTGCGACCAGGGCAAGCGCGGCGGCCATCCAGGTTTCTGCCGGCGATAAACGCCTGATCCACTGCACGATCACGACTGTCACAACCAGCGCAATGATGGTGAAAAACCAGCGCTGCCAGCCGCCCGCCTGACTCAAGAAACTGAATGCGGCGCCCTGATTGTGCATGAGCGTGAGATTGAAAAACGGCAGTATGCTGACCGGCTCATGTAAATTCAGCGAATTACTGGCCAGATACTTGCTGACCCGATCAAGCGCGATAACCACCACGGAAAGCCACAACCACTTAAGCATAATGCCTCTCTTCACCTGGGCCGGTGATATTGCTTACACAATGCGTGCAAATTTCGGGGTGTGCCGGATCGGCGCCGACATCCTCACGATGATGCCAGCAGCGGATACATTTCGCGTGCTCAGAACGGCCGGCCCTGATCCACAATCTATCGTTTAAGCTTGCTGATGGCTGTGCATCGGAGGAACGATCTGCAAGCGCATGAATACGTGCGCAAGAGGTAATCAATACGAAGCGCAGTTCATCCTGTAAATTGTTCAACTCATCGTATAAATCTTGCTCGCAATACAGGTCTACCTCGGCATCCAGCGAGGAACCGATAGTCCCTTCCGTGCGCAATTTTTCCAGCTCCTTGCTGACATCCTCACGCACACCCCTGACCAAATTCCAAAACTCCGGTGACGCCAACTTACTCTTGCCTATAGGCGCATTGGCATAATGCGCCGGAAGCTCGTACCAGGTTTGTAAAAAGACCGACACGCCGCGCTCGCCTGGCATGTGCCGCCAAATTTCCTCGGCGGTGAAGCTCAGGATGGGCGCCAGCCAGCGCGCCATGGATTCCAGCACATAAAAGATTGCGGTCTGTGCAGAGCGACGCGCTATGCTGTCTCTTTGCGTGGTGTATTGGCGATCTTTTATGATATCAAGATAAAAGCTGCCTAAGTCTGCGACACAAAAATTGTGCAGCTCCTGGTAAATTTTATGAAATTCATAACTATCATAAGCCACGCTGATTTTGCTATGCAAAGCCTGTGCGCTGGCTACCGCCCAGCGATCAAGCGCCAGCATTTTATCCGCGGCGATCGTATCGGTGGTCGGATTAAAGTCATTGAGATTGGCCAGCAGAAAGCGCGTGGTGTTGCGAATGCGCCGATAGGAATCCGCCATGCGCTTCAGAATTTCGTCGGACACATTCATCTCGCCGCGATAATCCGTGGAGGCCACCCACAGGCGTAGAATATCCGCGCCCAGGGTATTAATCACCTTTTGCGGAGCGACCACATTGCCCTTGGATTTGGACATCTTCTGGCCCTTGGCGTCCACGGTAAACCCGTGCGTCAGTACCGACTTATACGGCGCCGCGCCGTGCATCGCAACCGAGGTCAGCAGTGAGGACTGAAACCAGCCGCGATGTTGATCGGAGCCTTCCAGATAAAGATCGGCGGGCATGCCAAGTTCCGCACGCTGTTCCAGCACACAGGCATGCGTCACGCCCGAATCGAACCACACATCCAGCGTGTCGGTAACCTTCTCGTAGTGCGCGATATCCGCACCCAGCAATTCTTTAGCATCAAGCTCGAACCACGCATCGATGCCCTGTTGCTCTAAAAGCCTGGCAACTTGTTCAATCAGTTCTTGTGTATTCGGGTGCAGTTCACTGGTTTCCTTGTGTACGAACAATGCAATCGGCACACCCCAAGTGCGCTGGCGCGAGATACACCAATCCGGCCGGCCCGCCACCATGCCTTCGATGCGCGCCCGGCCCCATTCGGGTATCCAGCGCGTCTCTTCGATCGAACCCAGCGCAGCGGCACGCAGGCCTTGCTGGTCCATGCTGATAAACCACTGCGGTGTGGCGCGGAAAATAAGCGGTGTCTTGTGACGCCAGCAATGCGGATAACTGTGGCGCAGCGTAGCGGCGTGCAGCAGCGTGCCGTGCATCTGCAATACCTCCAGCACGTGTTGATTGGCGGCCAGTACATGCTCACCCGCAAACAGTTCGGTGCCGGGCAAAAACTTGCCGTCGGCGCCCACCGGATTATCCACCGGCAGACCGTAGCGCTGACCCACCACGTAGTCGTCTTGGCCGTGGCCGGGCGCGGTGTGCACGGCGCCGGTGCCGACCTCGGTGGTGACGTGCTCGCCTAAAATGATCGGCACTTCGCGCTTATAAAACGGATGCTTTAATTTCAGCGCCTCCAGGTCCGCGCCGCGGCAATACGCCACTACGCGGTATTCATTAATTTCATAGCGCGCCAGTACGTCTTTCATCAGCGCCTCGGCCAACAGTAGCCGCTCCGGACCTTGCGCGGCAGTGCATTGCACCAAGGCATAATCGAGTTCCGGATTAAGCGCGACCGCCTGATTGGCCGGCAGCGTCCACGGCGTAGTGGTCCAGATCACCACCGAGATCGGCCCGCCGCCCTCGCGGCCGGGCACCCCGCGGCAACGTGCCAGAAATGCCGCGTCGTCACATACCTCAAAGCGCACGTCAACGGCGGGCGAGGTCTTTTCCTCATACTCCACTTCGGCTTCGGCCAACGCCGAGGCGCAGTCCACACACCAGTGCACGGGCTTAAAGCCTTTATGCAGATGCCCTTTCTCTATAATGCGCCCCAGCGAGCGCACAATATCGGCCTCGAACTTGAAGTCCATGGTGAGGTAGGGATGCTCCCAATCGCCGGTGATGCCCAGGCGCTTGAAGTCCTCGCGCTGACCGTTGACCTGCTGGCGCGCGTAATCGCGGCACGCCTGGCGAAAAGTTTTGGCATCCACCTTTACGCCGGCCTTGCCGATCTTTTTTTCCACCATCAATTCGATGGGCAGGCCGTGGCAGTCCCAACCCGGCACATAGGGCGCATCAAGGCCGCTTAAGGTTTTGGCCTTGACGATAATGTCTTTCAGCACCTTGTTCACCGCATGGCCGATATGGATCTCGCCATTCGCATACGGGGGGCCATCGTGTAGCACGAATTTTTTCCGGCCGTGGCCCATCTCTCGCAATTTTGTGTACAACCCGATCTCCTCCCACTGTTTTAAAATCTCCGGCTCACGCGCCGGCAGATTCGCCTTCATGGGAAAGTCGGTTTGCGGAAGATTCAAGGTATCTTTGTAGTCGGTCACAGTGTCCTCTTAAATTCCTATATTCCTAAACCATCTGTCATCCTGAGCGCCGCGAAGAATCTGGCCTAGATATTTCTCGGTCGCTATTGCTCACTCAGAATGACATCTATTTTTTAGCGCGTATGATATTTCCGAAAAAACTCCGCGCCTGCCGCGCATCGATTTCCATTTGCTGGCGTAGCGCAGCAGGCGTGTCAAAGCGCACTTCGTCACGCAGCTTTCGCAAAAAATCCACCTGCACATAACATCCATAAATATCCCGGTCAAAATCGAATACATGCACTTCGAGCAGGCAGCGCGTCCCGTCGAAAGTGGGCCGCGTTCCGATACTGGCCACGGCGGCCAGCGGTTCCTGATCCAGGCCGAATACCTCCACGGCGAATATCCCTTGCAGCGGTGTGACCCGGCGATGCAACTGGATATTGGCGGTGGGAAATCCCAGGTCGTGCCCGCGTTTATCGCCATGACTCACGCGCCCGGACATACGATAGGGACGGCCCAGCAGTTTTTCGGCGGCAGTAAAATCCCCGTTCGCCAGCGCCTCGCGAATGCGTGTACTGCTGACGCGGATCGTATCCACGCTGAAGGTGTGCATATTGACCACCTGGAACCCCTGCTGCAAACCCGCCGCCTGGAGCATGGCAAAGTCGCCCTGGCGCGCATGACCGAAGCGAAAATCATCGCCCACCACCAGGTAGCGCACCCCCAGGCCGTCGACGAGCAGTTTCTGAATAAAGTCCTGGGCCTGCATGGCCGCGAGCGAGCGATTAAAGCGCAGGCATACGACGCGGTCCACGGAGTAACGGCGCAATGCCTGCATCTTTTCTCGAAACCGGCTCAGCCGCGCGGGAAGCGGGCCTCTGGCAAAAAACTCCTGCGGCTGCGGTTCGAACAGAACCACGACCGCGGGAATGCCTAACTCAGCCGATTTTTCCGCCAGTTGCCCCAACACCGCCTGATGCCCGAGGTGCACGCCGTCAAAATTACCGATGGTGGCCACGCAGCCCGCATGGCGTTGGCGCAGATTATAAAGCCCCCGGATAAGCTCCATGCACTTTCTACGACGCTATGAACGATAAGGGAGTCATTGTAAAGCAAGC
>JBDSTW010000073.1:0-7290 GCA_039928055.1 Gammaproteobacteria bacterium
TTCCGGTGGCGGCAATACGGCCGGCATGCCCAGCGACTCTATCCACAGTTCACGCGCCCAGCCCTTGGTATGATAGAGGTGCTCGTCTTCCTCATCCTCCACCTCCTCATAAGCGTCCATCAAGGCCTTTTTCTCCGCGCCCTTCTGTTTCTCCGCAATCTTGCCGATGAGCTCCCAATTCATGTGGTCTTTGGTCTCGGCCTCGACGATGCACTCAGCGGCTACTAACTGCGCCGCCTTGGGATTGCCGGCCTTGAGAGCCATCTCCATGGCCCTCACCAGCGATTGGCCGATATGCCGGACGACCTGGCGTCCGGGTGTATCGAGTTCGGCATCCATGTTGAGTTTTTCAAAGACATCGCGCAGGATTTGCTCGTGGTTTTGCGTTTGGTCCAGGTATTTCTCCCACTCTTCCTGCAAATCCTCGTTAACCACACAGCGCAGGGCGGTTTGATAAATTTGCACGCCGCCGATCTCGGTTTCCAGCGCCTGGTATAAAAGCCCGTGCAACGGGTCCTTGTCATTTCCTTTCATGGCCATAATGATTCTCCTGTTGTTGCTTGGCAGTTAATCTTTACTGCGTCATGTATTCTCCAGATTTTTTGGGACCTTGGTCCGCGGCCTTTTTAATGTCCTTATAGCCTTTGTTTAAATCCGATTTAATGCTGTTTACCTCAGCGGAGGTCAGCTTCCTGGCATCCTCATAAGTTTTGAGCACTGTGTCGACCGCAGCCCTGTAGCCTTGTTCAGTAATATCTTTCAAGTCGCTAACTTTTATTGCGACCTGGTCTTTTATCTCGGTCAAGGTTTCTTTTAAATCATCGCGTGTTTCCTTGCCGCTCTTGGGGGCAAAAAGGATGCCTGCAATGGCGCCGGCGATGGCGCCGATTACCAAGCTGCCGAGTCCTAATCCGGACGTCTCTTTGTGAGTGGTCATGATCGTTTCCTCTTTCGTTGGATTATAAGAATAACGCTTTGGCACATGTGCAAGTGATGGATGAGCAAGTCCCCAGCCTGGCATGCCAGGCTGGGGTGGGGTTGATTCCTTACGGAATATGTTGCTCGGTTAGCGGATTACGAGAAGTTATCTCAGAAGTTATTTCGCCGCTCCCGCTCACGGAGCTATCCTTGCCGCTGACGGATGAATCCACACGGGCACCGGCGTCGATCGCAGAGCTGTCACTTGATGCACCCGTAACGGAACGAGATTCCGTGCTAGTGCCATCGCCGGATTTATCCATGCTGTGCGTCTTGGAATGCTCCATGGCGGACGAGTGATGCGAACGCACGCCTGCGTCATATTCACTCTTGCTCAGTGCGCCATCCTTATTAGTATCCAGGCTGTCGAATGACGGCAGGTTACCGGACATGCTGGCATGCACCGAGCCGTGTGCCGACATTTCGGCGCCGGACGAGCCACTGGCGTGCGTGCTGTCCGTCGATGAGCTGTACGAGCCGGCAGCCAGTGCGGTGCTCGATAACAAGGTAGTGACTAAAGCGATGAGTAATTTCTTTTCCATAAATAATTCTCCATAGTAAATGCTGAATGTAACGGTATAACTGAAGTGAACGACACAACGAGGTACTACTAAAGAAACAGTAACTGCCCCTATACCTGGTGCTATATATCCGGGTAATAATTGCATTAATTTAACGCTGAATGTTATTCAATGCAGGGTTAATTACTGTAGCTATACCTTACCCCCCGATTCATTCGATCGCAAGAAATTTAATTTCAAATGTCACTGAACTTCTTTAGAAAAATAGGTACAAAGACCCGCGTAATTTTCTGCTTAATAGGCGAGTTTCTGTCGCGCTAGGGATAGATTATTTGAATGGCCGAAGAATATAGCGTTACGTGAAACCGGGTAAAAAAAATACACTGCATTTTTCCGCTCAAAGGCATAAATTAAGAACGTCCTGCTCGGAGAAACATTATGAAACGAATATTGCTGTCATTATTAATCTGCCTGGGTGCCGCTGCCCCGGTGTTGAGTGAAGATACCTCGCCCGTTCCGCGTCTGGCCGCATCGGTCGAGACCATCAGCGTCAGCGGGCTGGGCAAGGCCACGCTCACGCCGGACCGCGTGGCCTTTACAGTGGGCGTGCAAACAAATGCCGCTACGGTCGAGGATGCGGTAAATCAGAACAATGCCAAAGTTGCACAGGTAATCGCAGCACTGAAAAACGCAAAGGCGCTTGATGCGGAAATCCGCACCTCGAATTTTTCCATTAATCCGCAGCAGGAATACAAAGAGGGCAAGGCGCCCCGGGTAGTCGGTTATCAAGTATCGAATGACATTACCGTGACGCGCGATAAGGTCGGCGACGCGGGGAAATTATTGCAAGCCGCGATCAGCGCCGGGGTCAATCAAGCCTCCGGCCTCACCTTCACCGTTGCCGATTCAACGCGCGGCCGTGACGAAGCCTTGAAAAAGGCCTTCGCGGACGCGCGCGCAAAAGCCGATATCCTGGCGCAGGCCGCGCAGCGAACCTTGGGGCGGGCTATCTCGATTACGGAAGGCACCGCGCCGCAAATGCCGCCACAACCGATAATGGTGCGGACCCAGATGGTGGAGTCAAGAGTGAGTGAGGTGCCGGTTTCGCAAGGCACGGAGGAATTAAATTTTACCGTCTCGGTGATTTTCGAGCTTAAGTGAAATAACAATCCCACCCAGGCAGCATTATTTTCATCGTGATAAATTATAGGCAGCGATGGCACGCAGTTACTTTACCGGGCATTACTTTCTTCAGGGACAGCTTCCCCGCGGTATTGTTATCAGCGGTACGGGCATGGCATGTTGCTATGTGAATCAAGCCGCCGGAAGTTCCTTTTTGCTGAGCTCCGCCTTTTTCAAAATGAGTGATGCAGGCAGGCGAAACGTGGTTGTTTCGAGCACACCGTCGAGTTGCTTTACGGTAGCGACACCCAAGCCGCGCAATCGGTCGAGTACGCGTTGCACCAGGACTTCGGGGGCCGACGCCCCGGCGGTAACGCCGACCTTGTTAATACCGGAGAACCAGGCCGCATCGATTTCGCACTCATCCTGAATCAAGTAAGAGGGCAGGCCGTGCTGCTTGCCGACTTCACGCAGGCGGATCGAGTTTGAGCTGTTGTGGGCGCCGACTACCAGCAGCAAATCAACCTTGCTCGCGAGTTCCCGCACGGCATTTTGGCGATTTTGCGTGGCGTAGCAGATGTCGCTGAGCTCCGGGCCCGCGATCATGGGAAAACGCTGTTTCAAGGCCGCAATGACCTCGCTGGTATCGTCCAGGCTTAGCGTAGTTTGCGTGACATAGGCCAGTTGCGCGGCATCGGTCACCTCGAGTGCGGCGACATCGGCGACTGTGGACACCACGTACACGCGCCCCTCGACCGCGCCCATGGTGCCTACGACCTCTTCATGGCCAACATGGCCGATGATGATGATCTCGTGCCCCTGGCGGCTGTAGCGTTGCGCCTGAAGATGCACCTTTGTTACGAGCGGGCAGGTCGCGTCGATGATCTGCAGACGCATGCGCTCGGCTTGTTTGACGATGGCGTTAGACACGCCGTGCGCGCTGAAAATGGTAACCGCACCGCTCGGTATGACGTCCAGCCTTTCCACGAAAATCGCCCCGCGCGTTTTCAGGTCTTCCACGACGTGGCGGTTGTGCACGATCTCATGGAAGACGTAGACGGGCTTGCCGTATGTCTCGAGCGCAAGCTCCACGATGTCTATGGCGCGCACCACCCCCGCACAAAAGCCCCGCGGCTGGGCAAGCAGTGCCTCCATGTCATGATTCTTGTGTGCGTCAGGTTGCAATTAGCTCAATCCACAGAGGTGTAAGTTAACATCAGGATAGGATTTGCAAGAAAACGTGTCAAGCAACCCCGGGGGCCGTGCGCCACCCCGAGGGCGGTTTCGCCAGAGGTTGATAATATATTGCGTTTGTCCGCGCAGCCAGAAATTACTGCAAGGGCTTGTGCCCTTTTTCAGCCGTCTTGTCGCGCTCGATCATGGCGTAGGCCGAATGATTGTGGATGGACTCGAAATTCTCGGATTCGACCACATACGCTATCACCCGATTGTCTTGATTCAGGCAGGCGGCGACATCGCGCACCATGTCCTCGACAAACTTCGGATTGTCATAAGCGCGCTCGGTGACGTATTTTTCGTCGGGGCGCTTAAGCAATCCGTACAATTCGCATGAGGCCTGCTGTTCGGCTATGTCGATAAGCTCTTCGATCCAGATGAAGCCTTGCGTACGCACACTGATCGTGATGTGCGAGCGCTGATTGTGCGCGCCGTAATCGGAAATTTTTTTGGAACAGGGGCACAGGCTGGTGACCGCGACCACGACCTTCACCGTGAGCACGGTCTTGCCGTCCACGGCGTCGCCGCTGAAAGTGACCTCGTAGTCCATAAGACTCTGCACGCCGGACACCGGTGCGGTTTTATTCACGAAGTAAGGGAAGGTCATCTCGATATGACCGGACTGCGCGTTCAGCAGCGCCGTCATCTCGTGCAGCATGTCCTTGAAGGTGGCCACGCATATCTCACGCTCGTGTTTGTTCAATATCTCCACGAAGCGTGACATGTGCGTGCCCTTGAAGTTGTGCGGCAGGTTCACGTACATATTGAAATTGGCGATGGTATGCTGCTCGCCGCCGGTACGGTCGCGCACGCGCACGGGGTGGCGGATGTCTTTGATGCCGACCTTATTAATAGCGATACGGCGCGTATCGACGCTGCCTTGTACATCCTCGATAGGAGGAATGCTACTCGTCTTCTTGGCAGTCGGTTTCATGCAGCGTTCTCCTGTATCTTCGGCGTGTTTGACATACTGGTTGCTACGCGGCTGTCCCGCCGGCGGGCGCGGCCAGCGGTTCATTTTCACCGGAGTCTACCGCCTCGACCCAGGAGGTCGGCGGCGGGGCGTCGTCCGTGTAGCGCACACACGCCCGCTCGGTTTCCCAAAGCGTAATGGCGCTGACGCGGATATGCGCGCGATTCAAGGTGCGGGAAAGGTTATGGTAGAAATACGCGGCGATATTTTCCGCGGTCGGGTTGATCTTGTCGAAGGGCTCGACATCGTTCAGATAGCGGTGATCGAGCGTCTTGGCCAGGCTGCGCGTCGCGTTCTTTATCACCTTGAAGTCGACGCCCATGCCGACTTCGTCCAATTGGTCTGCCTCCACCTCCACCTCCACCTTCCAGTTATGCCCGTGCATGCGCCGACAATCGCCGGGATAGTCGCGCAGGGTGTGGGCACAGGCAAAATCTGCCAAAATCTTGAGGGTGTAGTGGGCGGCCATAATTCTTGACTATTTTACTATGACTTTAAGGTAGGTGAAAGGCGCAATGGGATAAGGACATTTATGACTTTCTTTCAATAAGATAGGCCGAGATCGAGCGTAACACATCGGCGCGTTCATGGAAGGGCGCCAGGCTGGTAAGCGCCTCTTCGTGCAGTTCCCGGGCCATTTTTTTAGCACGGGACATGCCGACGATGGCCGGATAAGTCGGTTTATTGAGGGTCATGTCCGCACCCTGGGTTTTGCCCAGCGTTGCCGTGTCGCCCTCCACATCCAGGATATCGTCGTGAATCTGGAAGGCCAGCCCGATACATTTGGCGTAATGATCGAGCGCGGTAAGCCAGCGGCCATCGACTTCAGGCTGGCTATGGGCGCCCAACATAACGCTGGCGCGGATCAATGCGCCGGTCTTGTGGATGTGCATCATTTCCAGTTCGGCCAGGTTCAGCTCGCAACCCACGGCGGCGAGATCCATGGCCTGGCCGCCGGCGAGGCCGCGCGAACCGCTGGCCTTCGCGAGGGTTTGAATCATGGTGACGCGCAGCTCGGCGTTCGCCTGCATGCCCGGGTCGTCGGACAGGATATGAAAGGCGAGCGCCAACAGCGAATCGCCGGCCAGGATCGCCGTGGCCTCGCCAAAGGCCTTGTGGCAGGTGGGTTTGCCGCGGCGCAGCTCATCGTTGTCCATGGCCGGCAGGTCATCGTGCACCAGCGAGTAGGCATGGATCAACTCCACGGCGCAGGCCGGCCCGTCCAGCCGGTTATAGTCAACGCCGAGCGCCCCCCCCGTTGCGTAAACCAGCAGCGGGCGGATACGTTTGCCGCCGTCCAGCACGGCATAACGCATCGCCTCGTGCAAGTGTGCCGGTGCCGCATTTGGCGCGGGCAGGTAACGGCCCAGCGCCGCCTCCACGCGCAACTGCATCTCCTGCATAAATTCTTGAAGCGGCATGTTAAAACCGGGATGGGTCAAGCGGCGGAGACTGGACGGCCCAATGGCCTTGGCGTGTTCATATCATTCATCTTCGCTGCCCGGCGTGCCTGCATCAGCGGTAAGTTCGCCGCTGGCAAAGGGTTCGAGCTTCATCCGTCCATCTTTCTCCATGAGGATCTGCACCTTTTGCTCGGCCTCCTGCAAAGCCTTCTGGCAGGCGCGGGTGAGTTCGATGCCGCGCTCGAAGTCGCGTAGCGAATCCTCCAAGCTGATCTCGCCCTTCTCCATGTGCTCAACCAAGGCATCCAATTCCTTGAGGGCGTTTTCAAAATCCAGGGGCTGTTTTTTGGGCATAAGGTCGATTCTGTCGGGCAGTGATGCAAATTGAGCGTATAGCATAGCAGGGACATACGGCAGAGGCACTCTGCGTGAAGCAGGGTTATCTTTCGTAAAGCGTGAAATAGGGGCAGGTCGGTTCAAGCCAAAGGCGGAACCGACAAGGGTTTAAACAAGTCGGCTCCACTGCGTTTGAGCCGACCTACCTTAGGCGTACGCTACCCGCCTGTCTGATTGCCGAAAGGATAACAATACATCTACAGCATGCTTGGCCTATAATAAGCGGTTTTATTATTACGGGTTATCTTTGTGATTGAAAATTTACGCAACATCGCCATTATCGCGCACGTCGATCACGGCAAGACAACGCTCGTCGATAAACTCCTCCAGCAATCCGGCACCTTCGGCGCGCGCGCCGCAGTGACCGAGCGCGTGATGGATTCCAACGATTTAGAGCGCGAGCGCGGCATCACCATCCTCGCCAAGAACACCGCGCTGCGCTGGAAGGATTACCGCATCAACATCGTAGATACCCCCGGCCATGCCGACTTCGGCGGCGAGGTGGAGCGTGTGTTGTCCATGGTGGAATCGGTGCTGCTGCTGGTGGACGCCGTTGATGGCCCCATGCCGCAGACGCGTTTTGTTACGCAAAAGGCGTTTGCGCTGGGCCTCAAGCCCATCGTGGTCATTAATAAGGTTGACCGCCCCAGCGCCCGCCCGG
>JBDSTW010000074.1:0-15012 GCA_039928055.1 Gammaproteobacteria bacterium
TAAGTGAAACCGGCATCGCCTTTTAAACGATTGCCGGCCTCCCATTCCAGGGTCGCGTTGGCGCTGGTCCCGGTGAAATTTAGAAAATCAAATTTACGGAAAGAATTGCGTTCGACGCCAAGACCGAGCAGGAGCCGCTGGCGGCTGAATTTCAGATCGGCATCGATACCCGCTTCAAGCCGGTTTATGACATCCCCCCGGTTCGTGGTGCCAATCGCCGCTAACGTTTCAGCATCGGAAAGATTGTCGGACAGCCTGAATACATTGTCGTCATACGTCGTGCTTGCGGAGACATGCGCCCGGATGGGGTCGCCCTCGGCGGCATGCGCATAGTGGGACAGGGGAAGTAACGTACATAGCAAGATGCACGATGTGGTCAGTTGATTGCGTACGGCCCGTCGGATGTCATCCACTAGGACTCCCCTCTCTCAAACCTTAAAATTTTATCGTTGTGCCCGCATTAAGTATTTATTGCCACGCGCACTCTATTGTTAGATCGACTGTACGGTAGTGAGTTCGCCTGAACAAGGCTACAATCCCGTCAAAATGATGTTCAGATGCTATAATACTCATTCAGTTGAAGCAATAAATATATGATGCAGATAAATATGCGCCTCTTCGCGTATAAATCATGAGTGGGAGCCCGTAAAATTAACCCCTAATTGGGCTGCTTGAGAGCTTTTATATGTCTACTACTATCCAAACCGAACGCCCGCCCTTATCCCTGCCGGACGGACAAACGAGCGTCTTGCTGCACTCGTGTTGCGCGCCCTGCGCAGCCGACATCATGAGCGAGATGACGCGCTCGGGCATCGATTACACCCTCTTATTTTACAATCCCAATATCCATCCGCAACACGAATATCTGCTGCGTAAAGCGGAAAATATGCGCTATGCGGACACGCTTGGCGTTCCCTTTATCGACCTTGATTACGATACCGATAACTGGTTTGCGCGCACCAAGGGGCTTGAACAAGCGCCTGAGCGCGGCGAGCGTTGCACGGTGTGTTTTGATATGCGTTTTGAACGTAGCGCACTTTATGCGGTGGAACATGGCTTTAGCGTGTTCACGAGTTCCCTGGGTATTTCGCGCTGGAAGGATATGGAACAGATTAACGCCTGCGGAGAACGGGCGGCGGCGCGTTATGAAGGCTTGAGCTACTGGACTTTTAACTGGCGCAAGGGCGGAGGCAGCCAGCGCACCGTCGAGATATCCAAGCAGGAGAATTTCTATCAGCAGGAATATTGCGGCTGTGTTTATTCCCTGCGCGACACCAATCGTCACCGCAAAGCGACCGCGCGCGGGAAAATAAAGTTCGGCGTTATGTTTTACGGCAAGGAATAGGAAGAATATTTATCTGAATGTGATTACCTTGGATTACGCTGCGAAGTGTGCAAGCCATACTATGCGCGATCAGGTAGTGGCTCAGTTTAAAATTTTTGCTGTCACCTTGAGCAATACGAAGGGTCTAATTTTCGGCAGCCAATGGCTGTACAAGAAGATCCTTCGTTGCGCTCAGGATGACAAGAATCAAACTGAGCCACTACCCGCGATCACGACAAATTGATATTATTAAACAACTTCTGATTTATTCGTCATTCCGGGCGTAGCGTAGCGGAGACCCGGACCTCCAAATAGGTAGGTCGGATCAAGTGTAGCGGATCCGACGATACGCTGGATTCCCGCGTCCGCGGGAATGACGAAAATGGAATTAATCAGAGTTTTCTTAAAGCGTAAATTACACTGCACAAGCCTGATCAGGAGCTTTAAAATCCCAAGCACTTAGCCGGCAAAAACCATGAATGACTCCGCCCCTCCCATCACCCTCGCCAACGTGCGCTGGCACCAGGCCAGCATCACCCGGGAAAGCAGAGCTGCCTTAAACGGCCACAAGAGCGTCGTCCTGTGGTTCACCGGGCTTTCAGGCGCGGGAAAGTCCACTATCGCGCATGCCGTGGAAGAAAAGCTTTACCACTTGGGCTGCCGCACTTTTGTATTCGACGGCGACAATGTACGGCATGGTCTGTGTACCGACCTCGGGTTTTCACCCAAGGACCGCGAGGAAAATATTCGCCGCGTCGGCGAGATGGCAAAGCTGTTTAACGAGGCCGGCGTAATCGCCATCACCGCCTTCATTTCACCGTTCCGCGCGGATCGGCGCAGGGCGCGTAAACTTGTAGCCGAGGAAGATTTCATCGAAGTCTATTGCCGCTGTTCGCTTGCCGTGTGCGAGAAGCGCGATGTGAAAGGCTTGTACGCGAAGACGCGTGCCGGCGAGATCAAGGAATTCACGGGAATATCGTCGCCCTACGAAGCCCCGGAGCAACCCGAGTTAATCCTCGATACCGACAAGCTCCCCCTGGAAGACTGCGTGAACCGCGTGGTCGATCTGTTGTTGAGTAGAAACATCCTGCAGACTGCCGGTAAAAAATTGGACGCACTGAAAGGCTGACTGACTGCCTGCTTCAGGATCAGTCAGGCTGGCTGCGTATTGCGGACATAGCGATCTCGGGTTTCACGGGCACCGACGCACTCGCGCGAACAGCATCCATGCGCCGCGCTTCCGTATACGATAGCTGATGACCTATGACGGAAAACTCCACGGCAAGGCTTAATATCGCAAGGATCCCGCATACGGCCATAACCAGATGCCGGCTGTTCACAACCGGTAATTCCCGGACCACCGCCGCGCTATCCCCGGTTACACCTTTAGGGTAGCGGACCTCTTGCCTGCGCGCTTCCAATGAAATGACCTTTGCCGACATGATGGGTACTCTCCTGTCGATGCGAATGGGCGGGAGTCCGGCAACGCCCTTGAAAATCAGGGATTCACGCTCACGCTTTCGCATAGCGACGCGGATATAAAGCTTGATAATGGTGGGCCGTGTGCGATTCGAACGCACGACCATCGGATTAAAAGTCCGGTGCTCTACCGGCTGAGCTAACGGCCCTGAAAGGGTCACATAGTTTAATGGTAGTGGGGTGATAATACCACGCGGCCTGAAAAGTTTTTCAGGACAGCGTCGTCTCTCACCGGTAAACGGTAGGATCGGGAAGCTGCGCCCTGCGGAAGCCATTGGCGCGCAACTGACAGGCATCGCATGTGCCGCAAGCGTGGCCGGCCGCGTCGGCGCTGTAACAGGATACTGTTTTAGAAAAATCCACGCCCAGGCGTACGCCTTCTTGAATTATCTGCGCCTTGCTCATCCGGATGAGTGGGGTGTGGCAGACAAAATCCCGCCCTTCCACGCCCGCCTTAGTGGCAAGTTTCGCCAGCGCCTCGAAGGCTGCGATAAATTCCGGACGGCAATCAGGGTAGCCGGAATAATCCACGGCATTGACGCCGATAAAGATATCGCTCGCCCCGAGCGCCTCGGTCCAAGCCAAGGCCAGGGCCAGAAATATCGTGTTGCGGGCGGGCACATAGGTCACCGGGATGCCGGGCTGTAATTGTTGCGGTACGGGAATGGAAGTGTCGGTGAGGGCCGAGCCGCCGATGCACGCGAGATCGATGCGCATGATCTTATGCTCCAGCGCGCCCAGGCTTGCGGCAAGTTGCGCCGCCGCCGTCAACTCCGCGCGGTGACGCTGCCCGTAATCAAAGCTGAGGGCATGGCAGGCGAAACCCTGCTCGATGGCCAGCGCGAGTACGGTGGCGGAGTCCAGGCCGCCGGAGACGAGTACCACGGCTTTTGGTTTGGTTTGGGTCATGGCGGAGTTATCTCAAAATAGGAGGTATATCTCATCCCCTTGTCACTTGTTACTCGCCGCTCGCTACTTATTTTCCCGGTACATCGCCCCACAGGTATTTGTGTAATTGAATCTGCAGGCGTACCGGCAGATGATCTTCCAATATCCAGTCGGCCAGCTCCGTCGCGCTCAATTGTTGGTGGCTCGGCGAGAACAATACTTCGCAGCACAAGGGCAGGTGATATTGCTCAAGCATGTCCTTGGCCCAGTCGTAATCAGCGCGATCACAGAGCACAAATTTGATCTGATCGTGCTGCCGCAGATGCGCGATATTGCCGTAAAGATTCTTGTCCTGTTCGCCCGAGCGCGGCGTTTTTAGGTCCATGACCTTGACGACGCGCGCATCGACCGCGGACACGTCCAGCGCCCCGCTGGTTTCCAGTGAGACCTCGTAACCGGCATCGCATAGCTCCGCGAGCAGGGCCAGGCAAGCCGGTTGCGCCAAGGGTTCGCCGCCGGTCACCGTCACGTAGCGGGGTTCGTATGCCGCAACCGCGCTGAGGACGCCGGATAGCTCCATTTTCTGTCCGCCGTGAAAGGCGTAGGCGGTATCGCAATAATGACAGCGCAGCGGGCAGCCGGTCAGTCGAACGAATACCGTCGGTAGCCCTACGGTGCGCGTTTCGCCTTGCAGGGAATAGAAGATCTCGGTGATGCGCAGGAGCGGCTGAGTTTCAGACATAAAAAGGACTGCACGGGATGCGCGACGAGAATACTTTGCAGATCCCGGGGGGCTGCTAATGACCTTCTTTCTTCATTTTTTGCAGGCGATTTTCGGCAAGTTGTGCGGCCGAGGTGCCGGGGTAATTTGTCTTTACATCGTCCAGTGACTTGCGCGCATCACCCCACCGGCCCTGCTCGTAATGGATAAAGCCGAGCTTGAGCGTGGCGTCCGCACGTTTGGAAGTATTCGGATAACGGTTGAGCAGGGTTTCGAAGGCCTGCTGTGCCTGCTTGAAGTTACGCTTAACGTAATACGCCTCGCCCAGCCAATACTGCGCATTGTCGGCGTTTTTTCCCTGCGGATAACGCGTTAAATAATTGGTAAAGCCGGTAATGGCCTTGTCATACTGACCTTTCTTGAGCAGGGTGAAGGCCTCTTGATACGCGGTCAGTTCGGCCGTATCTGAAGCCCCGCCCGGCGGCAGTGCAGCGTCCGGCCCCGGGCCAGCAGCAGAATCCGCGGCTTGGGTGGGAGGCGTACCTGGATTATTTGCGGTGCCGGGGTTCTCTGCGCCGCCCGCCACGCCGTCAATGATATCGGAGAGCGGGGCATCCGGCTCACCGGCGGCCTGATCCGGCAGGGCAGGCATTGGCGGCGTGGGACTTATGCCGCTGGCACGCTGCTCCATATCACGTAGCCGGCGTTCCAGTTCTTGATTCGCCTCGCGCTGACTGTTTTGCAATACCTCCAGGGTGTGCGCTTGTACTTCGAGTTCCCCGTGCAGGCGCTGCATCTCCCGCTGGATGGAATCAAGGCGCAGCACGATGTCCGCCAAGCCCTGATTTTCCAAGAGCTGCTCCAGACGGACAATGCGCTCTTTGGTGGAGAGATCGTTGAGATCTTCCACGGCCCAGGCATTCAGGGAACAGGCGAACAGCAAGCCTCCCGCGAGGGCGAGGCTTGCATTACGTCCGCGGCCATTAGCCAGGCTTAGCATAAACTTGCGCACCGCTTAGGCTTGGCCGATGTAGCAGCTTATTGTTGCGCGCTGCCGTAGACGAATTCCACACGGCGGTTGTATTGCCAGGCATCTTCGTCATGACCATCCTCGGCGGGCTTTTCTTCACCGTAGCTGAGGGTCTGGATCTGGTTGGCAGCGGCACCTTCGGCCAGCAGCAATTGGCGCACGGCATTGGCGCGACTCTCGCCGAGGGCCAGGTTGTATTCACGCGAACCGCGTTCATCGGCATGGCCTTCCAGGGTGACGCGCTGGCCGGCATTACTCGCCAGATACTTGCCATGCGCAGACACCGTGGGGCGGTCATCCGAGGAAACCTCGGAGCTGTCCAGCGCGAAGTAGACTGTGCGCTTTTGCTTGTACAAGGGGCTGGAAGGATCGTTGAAGGGATCGCCGCTTATGCCGCCGCCTTGTGCCCCGCTGGTATCCGCGCCGGTGCCGGCGCCGCTACGATCTTCGACCGCCGCGCCGTCCTTGGGTTTGGGGCTTGCGCAGCCAAACAAAAGGGTGACGGACAGGGTTATAAAAAGTAATTTTGCGAACGCTTTCATGGGAAACTCCGTTTATTTATGGTTGATTGAGATTGGTTTGATTGAAAATCGAATTCACGGTCAATTTTTGTCCGAACGGTGACCACACCGCTTCACGCACATCGCCTTCCTGCAACACCAGACTCTGGCGCACACGCCCATCGACCGATATCGCCGCCAGCTCGCCCTGCGATCCCTCGTTCGTGGCATACAGAATCATACTGCCGTTCGGGGCAAAGCTGGGGGACTCATCCAGCGACCTATCCGACACGATGCGCACCTCGCCGCTTTTGAGGTCTTGCACGGCGATGCGATAAGTATTGCCCTGACCCTGAATCATGGCGAGCATATCGCCGTCGGGTGAAAACACGCCTTTGGCATTGTAGTCCCCCTCAAAGGTCATGCGTTGGGCATTACCGCCACTGGCCGCCATCCTGTAGAGTTGCGGGCGGCCGCCGCGGTCGGAGGTAAATACCAGCGAACTTCCATCGGGCGACCAGTTTGGCTCGGTATCGATGGCCGGATTGGTGGTAAGCCGTGTCAGCGCCTTGCTGGCTAAGTTTAACACATAGATTTCGGGATTGCCGTCCTTGGAGAGCGTCATCGCCAAGCGGCGGCCATCCGGCGCAAAGGCCGGCGCGCCGTTAAGGCCCGGGTAAGAGGCCACCAGATCGCGCCGCCCGCTGGCGATATCCTGCACGAAAATCTGCTGGCGGTTGTTCTCAAAAGACAGGTAGGCCAGGCGCGTGCCGTCGGGCGACCAGGCAGGCGATAGTATGGGTTGCTTTGAGGTTAAAATGGTCTGCGGATTGTAGCCGTCGGAATCGGCCACTTGCAGCGAAAAGGTGCGGCCGCGTTTGCTGCCTGCGGCGGTAACATAGGCGATGCGCGTGTTAAAGGCACCCGGCTGGCCGGTCAGCGTTTCATAAATAATGTCGCTGATTTGATGTGCGACCGTGCGCAACTCCTGCGCCCCGCTGGTAAAGCGATAGCCCGTTAATTGGCTGCCTTTAAACACATCGAACAGCTCGAACTGCACCTCATACTGGCCGGGTCCGATGGGGCGGACATTCCCCACGACTAAATTATCGGTGCCCAGCGCGCGCCAATCGGCAAAGTTTACCTCGACGGCCCGATGGGGCCGCGCCAGCAGATCGCGCTCGGCCAGCGGGGCAAAGCGGCCGCTGCGCTGCAAATCGCTCGCCACGATCGACGCGATATCCTGAGGCGCCGGGGCACCCTCGCTGCCAAAGGGCACGATGGCAATCGGCTGCGCGCCTTCGATGCCTTTTTCAATATTAATGGTAAGCGGCGCCGCCGTGGCGCTGCCCAGCGGCAGCAGGAGGCTCGCGATACCGATTAGGACGCCTCGGATTAGAGACATCCGCGCGGTATAGGAATATACCGCCCTTTCCCGATCCTTAACGTGCCCCGGAAATAAAGAAAAAGAAAAATTACATTTTTGCTTTTTATCTCTAAAAATTCCGCGGATGGAATTCATGAACATAGGTACCTCGATGGCATTATTACGGTGCCGGCAGTAATGGAATAACGGATAGACGTGTTCCGTAAGCCTGGTTGGGATACGGCCCGGGCGGCAGTATGTCGTGCATATCGGTTCTACGTCCCTATAGTAACGGTGCTTCTCTTAATGGAAGCTCTGAATAAGTCCGTCCCGGACTTCTCAGAGCACGAAAAGCAAAAACGCGGTTTTTGCTTTTCTTCATGTTTCAAACACTTCCTTGTTTGAAACATGGCGGCGCATCCCTGCACCGCACGGAACCTCTGAATAAATCAGAGGTTCCTTGGTTTACGTTGCCATCGGTAATGCCTGAGTCAAGGCATCAGCCGATCTTGCCGCAAACGCTATGGGGTAAATATAAAATCCAACTCGCCATTAAGAAACTCAAATACCGCCGGATCGGGCGGCAAAGGCAAGGGCGAGGCGCGTAACACGGCGCGTTCCACGGAACGATCGAATACACTGTCGCCGCTGCTCGCGATCACCCTGGCGTCAAGCACCCCGCCACCGGGTTCCAGGCGGACCCTGACCGTGCAGGACATGCCCGGCCGCGCACTGGGCGGCCGCAACCAGTTACGCGTGACCTTCTGCTTAATCAAGACGACGTAACGGGAGAGTTCGCTCTTCACCGCGCTCTCGCGCGCCTCGGCGTCCTCTACCGCCTCCTCCGCCTCAATCTGTTTCTTAAGTTGATCCTCGGACTCACGGTGCCTGTGCGCCTCTTCGTCCGCTTGCCGCTTTTTTTCAGCCTCAATTTTACGTTGCGTTTCCGCCTCCGCCAAGCGCTTTTCTTCCGCAGCCCGCTGCTGTTCGGCCTCTTGACGCTGCTTTTCCTTAAGCTCGCTGATGCGCTTCTCTTCTTCCTGATGCTGCTGTTCCATCGCAACGCGTTCCTGCTTCGTGTGCTCCAGACGCGCGGCCTCGGCCTGCTGCTCCTGCCTTAGCTGTTCCAGGCGGGTTGCCTCCATCGTTTGTTCCCGCTTGAGCTGCTCCAGGCGCGCGGCCTCGGCCTGCTGTCTCTGGGCGGTTTCCTCAACGGTCTTTTTTTGCTGATTTTGCAAATCGGCCGTGCGCTTCTCCTCTTCCTGGCGCGTCTTCAGGGCCTGTTGTGCCTGCTCATCAAGCTTTTTCTGCCGCTCGACTTCTTGCTGTTTCTTGCGCTGATCTTCTTCTTTCTTGCGGCGCATCTCGGCCTGCACCTTGGTCTCATCCACCACCGAGGCCTGCACCACATCGACCTTGTTTCCCGCCTGCGGGATCGGCTTGGGCGTCCAGTCCAGCCCCACGATGAGCAAGGCGACCAGTAGTACATGCACCAGGACGGCAAAGGTCAGGGCGCGCGCATTTTCGCTCAACTTCTTGAACATTAGCGGCCGCTCACTTAACCGGCGCGGCCGGGAGTGATTCTGTCACCAGGCCTACGGAGGGTGCGCCCGCTCCTTGCAGCAACGACATGACGGCGACCACCTCGCCGTAATTGACGTTCTTGTCGCCGCGCACCATCACCGGCGTGGCCGGCTGATTGCGCAGCACCGCCGCGACCCGGTTCCCCAAGGTGTCGGGGTCTATGGGTTTTTCGTGTCCCTCGCCCACGCTCAGAAAATAATTACCGCTGGCGTCCACGGTGACGACCAGGGGCTCCAATTGTTCGGGCGCGATGGGCTCGGAGGAAAGCTGCGGTAAATCCACTTTAACGCCTTGTGCCAGCAGCGGCGCGGTGATCATGAAGATGACCAGCAACACGAGCATCACGTCGATGTAGGGCACGACGTTCATCTCGGCCATAGGGAGCTTGCGCTTGCGGTGCCGAAGCGCCATTAATAGAGCCTTCTTGTAAGACAGCGGTACGGATACATCGTGCAGTTCTTATAGATCATCATCAGACGTGCGCCTGACGCTGCAGGATGGTGGAGAATTCTTCCAGGAAGGCATCGTAACGGCTGATCAGCCGTTCCACATTATTGGCGAAGGCATTGTAGGCGATGACCGCCGGGATGGCTGCGAACAAGCCCATAGCCGTGGCGATCAAGGCCTCGGCAATGCCGGGGGCGACCAGGGCCAATGTGGCTTGGTGGACGTTGCTCAGGCCGCGAAACGAATTCATGATGCCCCATACGGTGCCGAACAGGCCGATATAAGGGCTGGTGGAACCAACCGTGGCGAGAAACGGCAGGTTCACTTCCAGCTTGTCGATCTCGCGCGACAGCGCCACGCGCATGGTGCGCTGCGAGCCTTCCACTATAGCCATGGGCTCGATGCCGGTCTGCTGGCGTAAGCGCGCAAATTCCTTAAAACCGGACTCGAAGATCGCCTCAACTCCTGATGTGCGCTCGCTGCGGGTGATCTGCGCGTATAAGGCATTCAAATCCTTGCCCGACCAGAATCGCTTCTCGAATTCATCGGCCTCGGCACGCGCCTGCAGCAAGGCGGCGCGCTTGCGGAAGATCATGGTCCAGGAAACCACGGAGGTTACTAATAACAACACCATCACCAGCTGTACAAGCAGGCTCGCATTGAGTAATAAATGGACTATCGATAAATCAGTGGTGACTGGCACAGAGAATCTCCGCAAGAAGGTGTGCAGGTAGGGGGGTCGGGTTCCAGCTTAACGCATTGACGCAGGCGATCTTGATCTGACCGGTGCACAAGATAACATTATCTTCGCTGCTCATGATCTTTTGTTCGAAGCTCAGGGTGGTTCTGCTGTGCCGGACTATTTTTACGCTGACATTCAATTGTTGATTAAACCGTCCCGGCTTGAGGAAATCCAGTGCGGCGCTGCGCACTACAAAAATAACGCCTTCCCGGCGCGCCAATTCATCCTGCTCGAAACCGGCACCGCGCAGCCACTCGCTGCGCGCACGCTCCATGAATTTAAGGTAATTGGCGTAATACACCACACCGCCTGCATCCGTATCTTCATAATACACCCGAATCGGCCAGACAAATTCACTCAATAGCCGGCCCCGCTATTTCGCCTGTTCATCAATGGCTCGGCGTGAAGAGAAGGCAACACGAGCCTGGAATACCGATATTCGCAATGAAAAGGTCTTTGCATCGAGTCTGGCGATTAAGTTGCATACCGTCTGATTATATTTTTCCTAGACCGTAGATTCCAGAAAAGATTCACTGTCGCACGCAATTTAATGTGTAACGAATCATTCATGCCCGCCGAATAAATCCCTCTCAACCGGTTGCGCCAACTCGGCCTGCGCATGCGCGCTCGGGCAGGGCAGGCCGAAGTGCAGGTAAGCGGCACGCGTTGCCACGCGGCCGCGCGGGGTGCGCATGATGAAACCTTGCTGAATCAAAAACGGCTCCAGCACATCTTCGATGGTGCCGCGCTCTTCGCTGATGGCTGCCGCCAGGCTGTCGATGCCGACGGGCCCGCCTTCGAATTTCTGGATCATGGCGAGCAGTAATTTACGGTCCATCATATCGAAGCCGTTGCTGTCCACATCGAGCAGATCCAGGGCGCGATCGGCAACCGGGCCGGTGATAAAACCCTCGGCGCGCATTTGCGCAAAGTCACGCACGCGCCGCAGCAATCGATTGGCAATGCGCGGCGTACCGCGCGAGCGGCTCGCGATTTGCGCGGTACCGTCCGCATCGATTTGCACGCCAAGAATACCGGCAGAGCGGTGCACAATCGAACACAATTCCTGGGTTGAATAAAATTCGAGACGCTGCACGATGCCAAAACGATCACGTAGCGGCGAGGTCAGCAAGCCGGCGCGCGTGGTCGCGCCGATCAGCGTAAAAGGCGGCAGGTCGAGCTTGATCGAGCGCGCCGCCGGACCTTCGCCGATCATGATGTCCAATTGATAATCCTCCAGGGCCGGATAAAGCACCTCTTCGATCACCGGACTCAGGCGATGGATCTCATCGATAAACAGCACATCGTGCGGTTCGAGATTGGTGAGCAGCGCGGCAAGATCGCCCGGGCGCTCAATGACCGGACCGGAAGTGGATTTAATATTAACGCCCAGCTCATTGGCGATGATGTGCGCGAGCGTGGTCTTGCCCAGCCCCGGCGGGCCGAAGATCAATACGTGATCGAGCGCCTCGCTGCGAGCCCGAGCGGCGGGAATAAAAATATCCATCTGCTCGCGCACCGCCGTTTGGCCGATATAATCCGCCAGACGGTGAGGGCGAATCGTGGCCTCTTGCGCATCGTATTCACGCGCATGGGCCTGCGGGGTAATTAAACGGTCGCTTTCAATCACGATGAAACCTCAACTGCGCAGAGCCTTACTAAAAAACGGAATCGTAGCAATCAGCCTCTTACCAAGGCCTGCAAGGCCAGGCGGATAATCTGTTCGCTGCCCAACTCGCTGGCCGCGCCGCCGGGGTTAACGGCATGCACCATGCGGCTTGCCTCCTGCGGCTTGTAGCCGAGCGTTATCAGGGCGCTGACGGCATCGTCAACGGCAACATTCTTGCCCGGCTTTGCGGGTGAGGTCGCGCCGCTATCACCCGCCAACTCTTGCCTGCCGTCGTGCCAGTCGGACAGGCGGTCCCGCATCTCCAGGATGAGGCGCTCGGCGGTTTTTTTGCCGATACCCGGCAGGCGCACCAGACTGGCGCTATCGTTATTTTGCACACACCGCGCAAAGCCGGCGGCGGAGATGCCGGATAAAATCGCCAGGGCCAGCTTGGCCCCCACTCCGCTCACCTTGATGAGGCTGCGAAACAGGGCACGCTCAGTCTCGCTGGCAAAGCCGAACAGTAAATGGGCGTCGTCGCGCACCACAAGATGCATGTGCAGCGTGACCTGCTCACCCAGCGCCGGCAACTCATAAAAGGTTGTCATCGGCGCCTCGATCTCGTAACCCACGCCTTGCACATCGAGCAATAGATGCGGCGCTTGCCGGGCCAGCAAGATGCCTTGCAAACGCCCGATCACCTGATCCTTCCCTGGCGCCAGGTACTGACACCGCCGATCTGCTTTATCATGCGCTGCATGTGACTGTGGCACAGCGCGGCCGCGAGGGCGTCGGCGGCATCGGCCTGCGGCGGATCGGACAATTTGAGCAATACCTTGACCATATGTTGGATTTGCACCTTGGTGGCGTTGCCCTTGCCGACAATCGCCTGTTTGATCTGGGCGGGGGTGTATTCATGCACCGGCAGCGATTGCGTTACACCCGCGCAGATCGCCGCACCGCGCGCCTGTCCCAGCTTCAGGGCGGTGTCCGCATTGCGGTGCACAAACACCTGCTCCACCACCATTTCGGCGGGCTGATAGGTTGCCACTATCTCACAAATGCCGTCAAAGATGACTTTTAAACGCTCGGGCAAGGCGCCCTCAGGGATGCGCACACAGCCGCTGCCGATATAGGTAATCACCGTTCCGGCAACATCGATAATACCAAAGCCGGTGATGCGCGAGCCCGGGTCGATGCCGAGGATACGGGTCATAAGGGCAGAGAAAAGGTACAAGATTCAAGCGGAAAGAAAAAAATACCCGCTCCACGCTGCCCCGCCCAAAGGCGGCGCCTCTTTTCTTGCTCTTGCACCTTTGCCCCTGTATCTGTAGTTATATTAAACCGCCTGGGCCAAAACTTCTTCTGAGATATCGGCGTTGGAATACACATTCTGCACATCATCAAGATCTTCAAGCATATCGAGCAGCTTGAGCATTTTAGCCGCATCGTCCGCGGTCAGCGCCGCGCTGGTAGAGGCGCGCATGGTGACCTCGGCTTGTTCCGGCATCAGCTTGGCGGCGAGCATGGCTTCCTTAACGCGGGCAAATTCGTCGGGTGTGGTCAGTACCTCGAAAGAGCTATCCTCGGCGGTAATGACGTCGAGCGCACCGGCCTCGAGGGCGACTTCCATGAGCTTATCTTCATTGGTCCCGGCCGGGTAGCTCAGCAGGCCCACCTTGCTGAACAGATAGGCAACCGAGCCGTCCGTGCCCATATTGCCGCCGCACTTGGTGAAGGCGTGCCGCACATCGGCCACGGTACGCACGCGATTATCGGTCATGCAATCGATCATCACCGCCACGCCGCCCGGGCCGTAACCTTCGTAGCGGATTTCATCATAATTATCGCCTTCCGCCGCACCCGCGCCGCGTTTTATGGCGCGGTCGATAGTGTCGCGCGTCATATTATTGACCAGCGCCTTATCGACGGCGGTGCGCAGGCGCGGATTGGCCTTCGGATCGGGACCGCCCAGGCGCGAGGACGTCGTTATCTCACGGATTAATTTGGTAAAGACCTTGCCGCGTTTGGCGTCTTGCGCGCCCTTGCGGTGTTGAATATTGGCCCACTTACTGTGACCTGCCATAAACGCCTGACCTCACTCTAAACTGACTTTGCTCATTTTAGCACTTACTCAAGCCTGCTCCCAAGGAGCGGCGCCGGGCGTCAACTAAAAATGCTCCGTGCTAAACCGCCCGGTCTTTAGAAACGCACACACCTGGCGGGCAACTGTTGTCGAGAACAACAGGCCGGTATGCGAGACGGGCAGGGTGATGTGCTCGGTCATGCCGGATAAATAAGTTTCCTGCACGGCCACCGTACCGTCATTGGGACGCGGCAGGCCGCGCACAATCATACCGCCGCCGAAAGACAGGTTTCCCGCGATCACGCCAAGCGCGCGGCCACCATTCCAGCGATGCGTATCGCTAAGCAAACCCTGCTCAAGACTTTGGCCAAACAACCATCGGCCCAGGTACTGTGTCAGACGGCGCGCCACGTAACTTCCGGCACAAGGCGTGCCGAGCAGCACGATCCTGCCCGGGCGCTCTGGAAAATCCCGGAACAGACGCAGAATGACCAAGCCACCCAGGCTGTGCCCGATAAAATGAATTGTTGCATCCTGATCGCAAGTGCGTGTGAACTCATGTAAGCATGCCGCGTTCGCATCGATGCTATTGCGCATTGTTGGATAGGTAAATTGCACAACCTCATAGCCGCAACGGCGCAACCGTCTGCGCAATAACAGCATGTCGATGCCGGTCATCCACAAGCCGTGTACGACGATCACTATTTCTTTCACGGGCTATTTACCTTTAAGGCATATGAGGCCCATCTTACCCTTCTGCCGCAAGGGGAAAGAAGCTTTTATGCAGGCAGGATCAAGCGGAACGGATCCAACCTAGTATTATATTGTCGAACTTCCGTACAGGGCTGGACCCACCGTTACACAGATCAGCCTAAGCTGCATGTTCTGCTCAATCCGCCACTCTCCATAAATTTAAATGCCTTGCCGTTCGCCAAACGGTAATATGCGTTTTTTATTTCCGCAGAGAATGACAACAATGAACGCGGTGCTGACCGGTATCTTTGTTTATATTTTTGCGCAACTCGCCATTGGCATGTTCGTCTCGCGGCGCATCAAGACCGAATCCGATTATCTGCTGGCCGGGCGCAGCCTAGGTTATGGGCTGGCCACGTTTTCCATGTTCGCCACCTGGTTCGGCGCGGAGGCTCTCGTAGGTTCGGCGGGCGCGGTTTACGATGAAGGTCTATCGGGCAGCGCGGCCGATCCCTTCGGTTACGGCCTGTGCCTGATCTTGAT
>JBDSTW010000075.1:0-11802 GCA_039928055.1 Gammaproteobacteria bacterium
TGATCGGTTGGCGTTGCGGCCTCGGCGTCCGCTAGCAGGATCAGCAGGTCGATATCGGAGGCCGGATGAAGTTCACCGCGCCCGTAGCCGCCGACGGCGATCAATGCAACGCCGGGGGGAGAGGCAGGCCAAATCCGATGCCAGGCGTGGACGAGCAATTCGTCGATCAATCTGGCGCGCCCCTGCACGAGTTCCTGCACGGGCGTGCCGTTCTCAAAGTGCCGGCGCAGCGCCTGATCGGCCTCCTGCAAGGCCTTGCGGTAGACGGCGAGCCCATTGACCTCGTCGCGAAAGCCCGCATGGAATCCTTCGCTATCGAAGAGCTTCAGTTCGCTGCTTGCAGGGTAGGGCACCATTGTTGCAGCTTAAATATCGTCGCCGGGCCGCCGGGTCAGCACCTCAAATCCCGCCTCGGTGACCAGCACAGTGTGTTCCCATTGCGCGGACAGGCTGTGATCCTTGGTTACCACCGTCCACTGATCCGGCAGCAGTTTGACGTGGCGCTTGCCGGCATTGATCATCGGCTCGATGGTAAAGGTCATGCCGGCCTCCAGGGCCAGGCCTGTGCCCGGGTCGCCGTAGTGCAGCACCTGCGGATCTTCGTGGAAGACGCGCCCGATGCCGTGCCCGCAGTATTCGCGTACCACCGAGCAATTGCCGGCCTCGGCGTGTTTCTGGATCGCGTGGCCGATATCGCCCAGACGCACGCCGGGCCTGACCATTTCGATGCCCACGCGCAGGCATTCATAACTGACGCGCGCGACCCGCTGGGCGATAACCGAGGGCTCGCCGACAAAGAACATCTTGCTGGTATCGCCGTGAAAATCATCTTTAATGACGGTGATGTCGATATTAACGATATCGCCTTCCTTGAGCACCCGATCGCCGGGAATGCCGTGGCAGACCTGGTGATTCACCGAGGTGCAGATGGACTTCGGAAAACCCCGGTAATTGAGCGGTGCCGGGACCGCCTGTTGCACGTTGACGATGTAGTCATGGCACAGGCGATCGAGTTCCGCAGTGGTCACCCCAGGCTGTACATGAGGGCGGATCATATGCAACACATCCGCGGCCAGTTTCCCGGCGACCCGCATTTTATCGATCTCGGTAGCGGTTTTGATGCTTACACTCATAGGCTCTAGCCACTCCAGTGATGGGTTTTCCGGCTCAGGTTGGCCTGCGCGGCGATTGTCGTGAGGGGCTGATTTGTGGTATAAAATGCGCTCCTGTCACGTTAATACAGACCGTGAATCAGGTAAATACACACATACGTTGTCAACTGTATCGGGGTGCCCGCGCACGGCTTTAGTCCAACGCAGGTCGATACAGAGTGCGTATGGAGGACTCAACCCTAACTTTGGAGTATACAATGGCAAACGTTTCCATGCGTGAAATGCTGGAGGCTGGTGTGCACTTTGGCCACCAGACCCGTTACTGGAACCCCAAGATGGCACCTTACATCTTCGGGCAACGCAGCAAGATTCACATCATCAATCTCGAAAAGTCGCTCCCCCTCTACAACGACGCCATGAACTTTATCGGCAGCCTGGCCGCCAATAAAGGCACCATCCTGTTTGTCGCGACCAAGCGTTCGGCCCAGGAGGTCATCGCCGAAGAGGCCAAGCGTTGCGGCATGCCCTATGTCAATCATCGCTGGTTGGGCGGCATGCTCACTAATTTCAAGACCGTCAAGCAGTCGATCAAGCGCCTGAAGGAGCTTGAGATCATGTCACAGGATGGCAGCCTCGAGCGTCTCAATAAGAAGGAAGGGCTCATGTTGATGCGCGAGCTGGAAAAGCTGGAGCGCAGCCTGGGCGGTATTAAGGATATGGCCGGTCTGCCCGATGCCTTGTTCGTTATCGATGTCGGCTATGAAAAGATTTCTATTAGCGAAGCCGGCAAGCTCGGTATCCCCGTGGTCGGCGTGGTGGATACCAATAACAAGCCCGAGGGCGTGGACTATATGATCCCCGGCAATGATGACGCCATCCGCGCCATTCAACTGTATGCCAAGGGTGCTGCGGATGCCGTGATCGAAGGCCGCGGCTCCGTGCCGCAGCTCGTCGGATCGGTGGATGAATTCATCGAAATGGGTGAAGGCGGTGCGTTTGTCCCGGAAAAGCCCGCCAGAAAGTCGGCCAAACCTGCCGCCAAGGCCGCTACGGCGAGAAAGCCTGCCGGCAAGGACACCGCCGTGACCACGCGCAAGAAAACAGCCGCGAAACCCGCAGCAAAGGCTGCGCCCAAAGTAGAAGCTGCACCGGAGTCTGCCGCCGAGCCGGCAGCCGAGCCCAGCGCCGCGGAGTAATCAGAACCCGGTTTGCCACCGGCATGCCGGGTCTTCGGTAGTGATTCAATGCGCGCGGTGATCGCAAGCGGTCACGCATACTGCTACGTTTTAAAGTGAGGATATGGATTTATGGAAATTACAGCGGCGCTGGTAAAAGAGCTGCGCGAGCGTACCGGGTCGGGCATGATGGAATGCAAGAAGGCCCTGGTCGAAACTCAAGGCGACATCGAAGCGGCCGTGGAGGCCATGCGTAAATCGGGCTTGGCCAAGGCGGACAAGAAGGCCGGGCGCATCGCCGCCGAAGGTATGATCATTATCGAGCCGGGCGCGAACGGTAAGCAGGCCGCCATGGTGGAGGTTAATTGTGAAACCGATTTCGTCTCCAAGTCCGACGATTTCAAGGGTTTCGCCGGTGCGGTGGCGCAGCGCGTGTTAAGCGACCGGCCCGCCGATCTGGAGGCCTTGTTGGCGTTGCCGCTCAAAGATGGCGCCGACGGCATTAGCATTAATAATGCACGTCAGGCCTTGGTGGCGAAACTTGGCGAAAACATTAATGTGCGGCGCTTTGTCCGTTATGAGGCCGACGTGGTCGGCAGTTATCTGCACGGCGGCCGTATCGGCGTGCTGGTGGAGATGCAGGGCGGCGATATGGCCTTGGCGAAAGACATCGCCATGCATGTGGCGGCCAGCCGGCCGGTGAGTGTCTCCAGCGCGGATGTCGCGCCTGAGCTGATCGCCAAGGAAAGGGAAATATTCTCGGCCCAGGCAGCGGAGAGCGGCAAGCCCGCGGCTATTATTGAAAAAATGGTGGAAGGGCGGATTAAAAAATTTCTTGCGGAGGTAACCCTGGTGGGCCAGCCGTTCGTGAAAAATCCCGATATTACCGTGGAGCAGCGCCTCAAGGAGTCCGGTGCCCGGGTGATTCGCTTCCGGCGTTTTGAGGTGGGCGAGGGGATAGAGAAAAAATCGGAAAATTTCGCCGCTGAGGTGATGGCGCAAGTGCGAGGAAATTAAATCTATGCTGACAGCGGCCAGCACATCCAATACGGATCCCCTGTATAACCGCATCCTGCTCAAGCTGAGCGGCGAGGCGCTAATGGGTCAATCCGACTACGGTATCGATCCTGCCGTCATTCACCGCGTGGCTGCGGAGATTTTTGAGCTGGTCAATATCGGTGTGCAGGTCGCGTTGGTTATCGGCGGGGGGAATATCTTCCGCGGCACCGGTTTGGCGTCGGCCGGTATCGACAGGGTCACGGCGGATCAAATGGGCATGCTGGCCACGGTCATGAACGCCTTGGCGATGCAAGACTCGCTGGAGCGTTTGGGCCTGTTTGTGCGTGTGATGTCCGCACTCAAGATTAACCAGATCTGCGAGGACTACATTCGCCGCCGTGCGATCCGGCATTTGGAAAAGGGGCGCGTGGTGATCCTGGCCGCCGGCACGGGAAATCCCTTTTTTACCACGGACTCGGCTGCCAGTCTACGCGGTATCGAACTCGGCGCGCAACTCGTGCTCAAGGCCACCAAGGTGGACGGCATCTATTCGGCAGACCCGGTAAAGCACGCGGACGCTTGCTACTATCCGTATCTGACCTACGACGAGGTGTTGGATCAAAAACTCATGGTGATGGATACGGCGGCCATCGTGCTGTGCCGCGATCACAATATGCCGCTGCGCATTTTTAATATGAATAAGCCCGGTGCCCTGATGCGCATTGTGCTGGGCGAGGAAGAGGGTACATTAGTTACAGCTTAGACGGGCTCGTTTGCGCTGAAGCGGATGAGTAGCACGGCTTCTTCCCGGGTCGTCTAATAGCCGGTGGTAACCTAGTCAGGAGCAAGTCCGTGATTAACGATATAAAAAAAAATGCCACACAACGCATGCAGAAAAGCCTGGATGCGTTAAAGCACGAGTTGACCAAGCTGCGCACCGGGCGTGCGCATACCAGCCTGTTGGAGCACATCACGGTGCCTTACTACGGCAACGATGTGCCGCTCAGCCAGGTCGGTACGATCGCCGTGGCGGATGCGCGCATGTTGACCGTCACCCCCTGGGAAAAAACCCTGGTACCGGTCATTGAAAAGGCCATTTTGACCTCCGACCTCGGCCTGAATCCCGTCACTTCCGGGACGGTAATTCGCGTGCCCCTGCCCCCGCTAACCGAAGAGCGCCGGCGCGACATGGTAAAAGTGGTGCGCAGTGAGGCCGAGGGCGGGCGCGTGGCGGTGCGCAATATCCGCCGCGATGCCAATAATGAGCTCAAGGGCCTGCTCAAGGACAAGAAAATCTCCGAAGATGACGAGCGCCGCACACAGGACGATATCCAGAAATTAACGGATAAATATATCGGCGAGATCGACAAATTGCTGGAAGAAAAAGAGCGGGAATTGCTGGAAATATAAGGAAGGCAGTGATTCACTAAAATGAAACCGCAATCTCTCCCCTCTTGCAACGGCGTATCGGCTGCTCTCCCTAAACATATCGCCATCGTCATGGATGGAAACGGCCGCTGGGCGAAGCAGCGCAATCTACCGCGCATTGCCGGGCACCGGGCCGGTATGGAGGCTGCCCGCGAAATCATCCAGGCGTGCGGCGAAAAAGGCGTTGAGGCATTGACCTTGTTCGCCTTCAGCAGTGAAAACTGGCGCCGCCCGCAAGGCGAGGTGGGGCTGTTGATGGACTTGTTCATGACGGCCCTGCAAAACGAGGTCGCGGATCTGCATCGGCATAACGTGCGTCTGCGCATCGTGGGCACGCGCACAGCCTTCAATCTTAAACTGCAGCAGCAAATGGCCGAGGCGGAGCGGCTGACCGCGGCCAACGCCGGCCTGCAACTGGTCATTGCCGCTAATTATGGCGGGCGCGGGGATATTGCTCAGGCCGCTCGCCGACTCGCCGAGCGGGTGGAGGCCGGCACCTTGCGGGCCGCAGAGGTCAATGCGGACACCCTGGCATCGCATCTTTCACTGCATGACTTGCCGGAGCCCGATCTGTTTATCCGCACCGGCGGCGAGCAGAGGATCAGCAATTTCCTGCTCTGGCAGTTGGCTTACACAGAACTGTACTTTACCGAGGTGCTGTGGCCCGATTTTGATGTCCACGGTCTGAATCTGGCCCTGGATTCGTTTGCCAAACGCCAGCGCCGCTTTGGTTTTACCGGCGAGCAAATCGATCAGCTGGAGCAATTAACGGAACAGGCCAAGGGTGCTTAAGCGGCGGCTGATCACCGGGCTGATCTTTATCCTGCTTGCGGTGTGGGCCATCCTGGGGCTGCCCAGTTTTTATTTCGGCTTCGCGTTGGGCCTGCTGGTGGCGATCGGCGCCTGGGAATGGGCGGGGCTGATAGGCTTGGCCCTTCCGCTGCAACGTTTTTTCTATAGCCTGCTGGTCTTGTTCTGCGTATGGGCTGTGGCGGCGTATCTTCCGGTCATGGCCGTGCTTGCGGCGGCCTGCCTGTGGTGGCTGGTCAGTCTGGTCTGGGTGATGCGCTTTCCGGCAGGTCGTTCCTTGTGGGCCAATAGCCTGATCGGCTCGCTGGCCGGCCTGTTCGTCCTGGTGCCGCCGTGGATTGCCTTGATGGCCTTGCACGAGGGCGATAGCAGGGGCCCGTATTTTGTATTATTCCTGCTCGTCATGATCTGGCTAGCCGATACAGCGGCCTATTTTGCCGGCCGGCGCTGGGGTTCGCGGCGGCTGGCCCCGCAGGTAAGCCCAGGCAAGACCTGGGAAGGCCTGTGGGGGGCAACGCTGGCGGTTATGTTCTATGCCCTGGTCAGCGGCATGCTGGTGTTTACGGGAGCCGGGGTGCTGACGTTCATGCTGCTGTGTCTTGTCACCCTCTGGTTCTCCATACTGGGCGATCTGGTCGAGAGTATGTTCAAGCGGCAGGCCGGGGTTAAGGATAGCGGCCGTTTGCTGCCCGGACACGGCGGCCTGCTCGATCGAATCGACAGTCTGACCGCGGCGGCGCCGGTGTTCGTCTTGAGCTTATTACTGAGCGGGATGCTGAAATGATAGGGATTGCCATTCTGGGCGCCACCGGTTCCATTGGGGTAAGTACCCTCGATGTCCTGGCGCGCCACCCGGCGCGTTACCGTGTGGTCGCGCTGAGCGCAAACACCAATATTGAACGGCTGTTCCAGCAGTGTGTTACCCATCGCCCCGCCTACGCGGTAATGGCCGACGCGGACGCGGCGGAACGGCTTGCCGTGCGCCTGCGCGCGGTCGATCCGGACATTAAGGTGCTGGCGGGTGTGGCGGGCCTGGAAACCATTGCCGCCTTGCCGGAGGTGCATACCGTAATGGCGGCCATCGTCGGTGCCGCGGGCCTGTTGCCTACCCTGGCGGCCGCGCGCGCGGGAAAGCGCATCCTGCTGGCCAATAAGGAGGCGCTGGTGATGTCCGGCAAGCTGTTTATGGATGTGGCGCGCAACCACCATGCCGAGCTCATTCCGATCGACAGTGAACACAATGCCATCTTTCAGTGTCTACCTGAGGGTTTTGCCGCCGGTCTGGATAAAGTCGGCGTACGCCGTATTCTGCTGACCGCTTCGGGCGGACCGTTTCGCACCACGCCGCTGGAGCAGCTCGCCCGGGTGACGCCGGCGCAGGCCTGTGCCCATCCCAATTGGGTAATGGGGCGTAAAATATCGGTCGATTCGGCGACCATGATGAACAAGGGTTTGGAGATTATTGAGGCATGCTGGCTGTTCAATACCGTGCCCGAGCACATTCAGGTCGTCCTGCACCCGCAAAGCGTGATCCACTCGATGGCCGAGTACGAGGACGGTTCGGTGCTGGCACAACTGGCCAGCCCCGATATGCGCGTGCCGATCGCGCATGCCCTGGCCTGGCCGGCACGCATGGCCTCCGGCGCGCCGCGCCTGGATCTCTTCAAGATCGCGCATTTGGATTTTGAACCGGTGGATACGGCGCGTTTTCCTTGTTTGGGTTTGGCGCTGGAGGCCTGGCGGCGCGGCGGCACGGCAACCACTATTTTAAATGCCGCCAATGAGATTGCGGTGCGCGGCTTCCTGGAGGGACGTCTGGCATTTACCGGGATCGCACGCGTGATCGAGGCCTGCCTGACCACGCTCCCGGCGCGTGCAGCCACCTCCCTGGAAATCATTCTGGAGGATGACGCCACTGCCCGCATCGCGGCACACGCAGCGTTAGGCCCGATGAATAAGCATCGGATCACGGTGCAAGTGCCTTTGGCTTATTCCAGCGGCGAGCGGGGCTGATATGAGTTGTACTGGAGGAATTGAATGAATGCCGTGTTGATTTCCATTCTTTCGTTCGCGGTAACCCTGGGTATCCTCGTGACCGTTCATGAGTTTGGCCATTTTTGGGTAGCGCGCAAACTCGGCGTCAAGGTGCTGCGCTTCTCCGTGGGTTTCGGTAAGCCGCTTTGGATGCGCCGCGCCGGGCCGGATAACACCGAATACGTGCTCGCCGCGCTGCCGCTGGGCGGTTACGTCAAGATGCTCGACGAGCAGGAAGGAGAAGTGGCGCCGGAGGAATTGCCGCGCGCCTTCAATCGGCAAAGTGTGTCCAAGCGGTTTGCCATCGTCTTCGCCGGGCCTTTGTTCAATTTTCTGTTCGCCATCCTGGCCTATGCGCTCATCTTCATCATTGGCGTGCCGGGTATTAAACCGCTGGTCGGGGAGGTCGTGAGCGGTTCGCTCGCCTACGAGGCCGGACTAAAGGCCGGCGACGAGATTATCGCCGTAGACCGGAAACCGACCCCGACATGGGAAATTGCCCTGTTCAGCCTGATCGGCAAGGTACTCGACCAGGGCGCGGTGCAACTTAGCGTGCGCGATGCGGATGCCAAGCTACGCAACCTCACCTTAAACCTTGCCGGTAGCACCGGGCTGGAGCGCGGCAATATTTTGAGTAATCTCGGCATTCACCCGCTGCGCCCGCCGCTGCCGGCGGTAATCGGCGAATTGGAGCCCAAGGGTGCTGCCGCCACGGCCGGCATGATGGCCGGGGATAAAATAATTTCCGCTGACGACCGCACGTTTACCGACTGGAATGATTTTGCTACCTATGTGCGTAGCCGCGCCGGGCAGGTTATTCATCTGGAGCTTGCGCGCGCGGGCAAGATGCTCAGCCTGGAGGTCATTCCGGCCGCAGTCACCACGGAGGCCGGGATCGTAGGCCGCATCGGGGCCGCCCCCGCTTTGCCCACGCAGATGCCGGCGGCCTTACGCACGGTGGTGCGCTACGGGCCTATCGAGGCTGTGGGTGCGGCATTGGTAAAGTGCTGGGACGTGTCCGTACTGACCTTGCGCATGCTCGGTAAAATGGTGATGGGCAAGGCCTCGCTGGATAATCTGAGCGGTCCGATCAGTATTGCCCAATACGCCGGCTATTCCGCCGGCGATGGGTTTACCTCGTTCCTTACTTTTCTTGCCATTGTCAGCATCAGCCTCGGCATTTTGAACCTTTTACCGATACCGCTACTGGATGGCGGGCACCTTATGTATTATCTTATAGAGGCTGTGAAGGGTAGCCCGGTGTCTCAGAACCTCCAGTTTGTGGGGCAAAGGTTGGGTATAGCCTTGTTGCTGGGCCTGACTGTTTTAGCCTTTTATAATGATCTTACCCGCTTATTCGGCGCGCAATCGTAATAACCAATCGGATTAAACTGAATGAGAAAAGTCATACTGGTGCTGCTTTTTGGCGCGTTATTTTCAGCGCAGACGTGGGGAATAGAGCCCTTTGTGATTAAAGACATTCGCGTGGAGGGTTTGCAGCGTATTTCTGCGGGCACCGTGTTCAGCTATTTGCCCGTCAAGGTCGGCGATACCTTGGACGACGCACGCTCGGCCGAGACCATACGCGCACTGTTCAAGGCGGGATTCTTCAAAGACGTGCAGCTTGATCGTGATGGCGACGTGCTCGTCATTTCCGTAACGGAGCGCCCGTCGATCGGCAGCGTCAAGATCTCCGGCAATAAGGATATCGAATCGGATGTACTCACCAATGCCCTGAAAGAACAAGGCCTGGTGGAGGGCCGGGTGTTCGACCGCGCCTTGCTGGATAAGGTTGAACAGGAGCTGAATCGCCAGTATCTTAGCCGCGGCAAATACGCGGCCAGGATAAAGACCACGGTAACGCCCCTGGAGCGCAACCGCGTCGGAATTTCTATCGCCATCTCGGAGGGCCGCGCGGCTCGCATCCACGAGATCAATATCGTGGGCAACAAGAAGTTCAGCGATAAAAAATTACGCAAAAACTTCCAGTTAAGCACGCCCTCGTTTTTGTCTTTTTACACCGGCAGCGACCAATACTCCAAGCAAAAGCTTACCGCCGATCTGGAGGCACTACGCTCGTATTATCTCGACCGCGGCTACATTAATTTCAATATCGAATCCACGCAGGTCTCCATTACCCCCGACAAGAAAGATATTTATATCACCATCAACATCACCGAAGGCGAGCAATTCAGCGTCAAGGATGTGAAGCTCGCCGGTGATTTGGTGGTGCCCGAGCAAGATCTGATCAAGCTGGTCACGGTGCAAAGCGGCGATGTCTTTTCGCGTAAAGATACCGTGGAGACAACGACCAAGCTTGCCGAAAGACTCGGCCAGGAGGGTTATGCCTTCACCAATATCAACACCATTCCCGAAATCGATCAGGAAAATAAACAGGTCTCGCTGACATTTTTTGTCGACCCTGGTAAGCGCGTCTACGTGCGGCGTATCAATATGGTGGGAAATACCAAGACCCGCGACGAGGTGTTGCGGCGCGAAATGCGTCAGTTAGAGGGTGGTTGGATAGATACTGAAAAGGTAAAGCGCTCGCGCACGCGCCTGGAAAAGCTGGATTACTTCGAACAGGTCAATGTGGAGACACCGGCGGTGCCCGGTTCTACCGACCAGGTCGACGTCAATTTCAGCGTGGTGGAAAAACCCTCGGGCAATCTACTGGCCGGCGTGGGCTTTTCGCAATCCCAGGGCATTATCTTTAACACCAGTATCAGCCAGGACAATTTCATGGGCAGCGGTAAACGCGTCAGTGCCGCCTTTAATAACAGCAGCGTAAACACCGTCTACAGCTTTGCCTACACCAATCCCTACTATACCCTGGACGGCATAAGCCGCGGCTTCAGCCTGTTCTCCAGGGACACCGACGCCGGTAAAGCCAACGTCGCCGATTTCACAACCAAGGTCATCGGCGCCTCGGTTAATTACGGCATCCCCGTGAACGAGTTCGATACAATCAGGGTCGGACTCGGTTACGAGAGTACCGACCTCAGTACCACAGCAAATACGCCGAATGAGTACCAGAGCTTTCTTACGGATAATGGCTCCCAGTTTGATACAATTAAATTAACTACAGGCTGGTCGCACGATACGCGCAACCGCCTTATCTTTCCGGATCAAGGAAGATTGCAAAACCTGACGGCGGAAGTCGGCTTGCCGGGCGGGGGGCTGGAGTATTATAAATTAAGCTATCGGCATCAGATGTTGTTTCCGCTGAGCCGGGACTTTACCTTGTCGCTGAACGGTGATGTAGGCTATGGGGACAGTTACGGCGATACCACCGAGTTTCCATTTTTTGAAAACTTTTACGGGGGCGGCACCCGCTCGGTGCGCGGATTCAAAGATAATACCTTAGGCCCCAAGGTTGCGCCGGGCGGGCCATCGGCCGGTGATCCCTTGGGCGGTAATCTTAGGTTGGTAGCTAATGCCGAGGTGTTTTTCCCGGTGCCGTTTTACAAGGAAAATAAATCAGTAAGGTTGGGAAGTTTTTTTGATGTCGGTAATGTCTATGGGACTAACGAAGATTTTGACGCAGGCGAATTACGCTATTCGGTAGGCGTTTCCGCTACGTGGTATTCTCCGCTCGGCGCCTTGTCGTTCAGCGTGGCGCAGCCTCTAAACAAACAGACGGGCGATGATGTACAGAATTTTCAGTTTACACTTGGGACAACTTTTTAAAATCAGGAGAATGCGCTTGAAGAAAATTTTATATTCGCTGCTGTTTTGTGTGCTTGGTTTCTCAGCCGGCGGCGCCGTTGCCGCTGAGTTGAAGCTGGGCTTCGTTAATGCCGCCAAGATTCTGGAAGAGGCGCCGCAGGCCGAGGCCGCACGCAATAAATTGGAAAAAGAGTTTGCGCCGCGCGACAAGGACTTGATAGCCTCGCAAAGGCAGGTGAAAAGCCTGGAAGATAAATTGACCAAAGATGACAGCTCTTTCAGCGAGTCGGAACGCAGAAAGGCAGAGCGCGATATCATTACCCAGAAACGTGACCTCAAAAGGGCCCAGGATGAGTTCCGCGAAGATTTTAACATCCGCCGCAATGAAGAATTCGGTAAGCTGCAAAAGCTCGTTTACGACACCATTGTGACGCTGGCCAAACAGGACAGCTATGATCTCATCGTGGGTGACGGGGCGATTTTTGCGAGCGACCGGGTCGATATTACGGCCAAGGTTTTAGAGCGGCTCAAAAATAATGCCGGCAGTTCTCCGATAAGCGAACCCAAACAATAAA
>JBDSTW010000076.1:0-20971 GCA_039928055.1 Gammaproteobacteria bacterium
CGCCGGGCAAGGATATTTATATCGGCATCGATGCAGCCAGCTCCGAGTTTTACCGCGACGGAAAATATGAATTGAAATCGGAAGGCAAGCACCTCTCCAGCGCCGAGTTTGTGGATTACCTGGCCGCTTGGGTGGATAAGTATCCGATTATCTCTATCGAAGACGGTATGGCGGAGGACGATTGGGAAGGGTGGGCCTTGCTTACCAAACGCCTGGGCAAGCGCGTGCAGCTCGTAGGCGATGACCTGTTCGTCACCAATACGGCAATCTTCGCGCAAGGCATTGCAAAGAATATCGCCAACTCGATTCTTATCAAACTGAATCAGATCGGCACGCTGACGGAAACCCTGGCCGCCATCGAAATGGCGAAACAGGCCGGCTACACGGCGATCATTTCGCATCGCTCCGGTGAGACCGAGGATACGACGATCGCCGACCTCGCCGTGGGAACCCAGGTGGGCCAAATCAAGACCGGCTCCATGTCGCGCTCTGACCGCGTGGCAAAATACAATCAATTGCTGCGCATCGAGGAGGAGATCGGTGCGCAGGTTCAATACGCCGGACATAGCGCCTTTCGCCTTGCCTCAGGGCAGAAAATGCACTCTAATAATGCATCTTTTACCGCCGAGGTCTAAGCGCATACCGCCTTTGCCATGAAGCTGATAGCCGCCATGCTGCTCGCATTTTTGCTGATACTGCAATATCACTTGTGGGCCGGTGATGGCGGTCTGGCCGAGGTATGGCGTACCCAACAACTTATCGAAGCCCAGCAACAGGAAAATAACCTGCTCAAAGAACGTAATCGCGCCGAAGAGGCTGAAGTCGCCGACCTCAAGCACGGCCTGGAAGCGATCGGCGAGCGGGCACGCGCCGAGTTGGGCATGATCAGCAAGGACGAGACCTTTTATCAGCTCGTGAATGAATAAATGAGTGGCGGCGGCTCTACAGCACGTCTACAGCAGGGCACTCACCCGTAGCGCGTTTCCAGGGAATATTGGTCTGGTTAGGCCGGGATAATCAGGGGATTGACACACTGAATTCATGGCTGGTATTGTATTAACAATAGCACGCGGCATAATTGGACTTTAGCCGCGATTCCATTGGTGGTGGTGTTAAATTAAATACCGCTGGTCGGCCTGAATGCCGGATAAAAAAGCGGTCTGCACGGAGGCAGATTATGAATGAACCCATTGGATCGATAGATCGTCCGCAGACGAATCGTCTAATCGAATCCAAGCTCTTCTCCGAAATATCTCCCGCATTTATTGAGTTCAGAAAGGCTGGCATTGACCAGTCGATTTCGGCACGCTCGCCAACTTCATATTTAGGTGGGGCAGTGGCTATTGATTTTGGCTCGCCAGGTAAATCGCCGTTACCTATTTAAAAATTAGGAGTGAGTCAGTAAGTACAAGATTTTTGCATCAGAAGTAAACCTCCAGGGAGGAGGTCTATGGATATAAAAACGGTCAAGGATGCTTATCCGCTTTCCCCTCTTCAGCAGGGCATGTTGTTCCACCACCTCTATGCGCGCCGCTCGGGCGTCGATATTGAGCAGATAATCTGCGCCCTGCATGAAGACCTGCAAATATCAGCTTTAGATCAGGCATGGCAACGTATTATTGCGCATCACCCGGCATTGAGAACGAGCTTTCGCTGGGAAGGTCTTGATGAACCGGTGCAGCAAGTGCATGACTTCATTGCAGTCCCTCTGCAAGCGCAGGACTGGCGCGAGTTCTCTTCCGCGGAACAGAAAGCTCGGTTACAAAGTTATCTCCAAACGGACCGATTAAGTGGCTTTGATCTCGCCGAGGCGCCGCTCATGCGGCTTGCGCTGTTCCGTGTCGGCGCGGCGGATTACCGGCTGGTCTGGAGTTTTCATCACATCTTGCTGGATGGCCGGTCGTTCCCGTTAATTCTGAAAGAGGTATTTGCCCTATACGAGGCAATTCGCCAAGGACAAGGTATGGCCTTGCCGCCTGCCCGCCCTTACCGGGATTATATCAATTGGGTTTATGAGCAGGACTGGTCACAGGCGGAGACATTTTGGCGGGACAGGCTGAAAGATTACACATCACCCTTGGTGTTGGGAAATCAGACAGGCTTCAGCCAGGAAGCCGGTTATGGAAGATCTCAAACAAGTCTCTCCGCGTCGCTTACAGCCACATTAAAATCGTTTGCTGGCCAACATGAGCTGACACTGAATACTCTCATGCAAGGAGCATGGGCCTTATTAGTGAGTCGCTACAGTGGGCAACAGGATGTGGTTTTTGGAGCAACACGTGCGTGTCGGCGTTCCGCCCTCGATGGTGCCGAAGATATGATCGGGTTACTGATCAATACGCTACCGGTCAGGGTGCGGATATCTTCAGAAACGTCGCTCTTAGCCTGGTTGCAAGAATTGCGTGCACAGCAGATAGCGGTGCGGGAATACGAGCTTACGCCACTGGCTGAAGTGCAAGGGTGGAGTGAGCTACCGCGTGGTACGCAATTATTCGAGAGTCTCCTGGTATTTGAGAATTACCAACTGAATGCGTTGTTGCAGGCCCAGGGCGGAGATTGGCAGTGGCGCCAGTTTCAATACCTCGGACAGACAAATTATCCCCTCACCGTGCTGTGTTATGCAGAACAGGAACTGCTAATTCAGATTGAATACGATCAAGCCCGCTTCGATGATGCCGCGATCACACGCATGCTGGGGCACCTTGAAACGCTGCTCGCGGGAATGGCGGACAATGCGCAACGCCGACTATGCGATTATCCACTGCTCACTAAAGCCGAGCGCGCACAACTTTTGGTTGAGTGGAATGCAACAGAAGTCGCTTATCCAAGCCAAGTCTCCCTCCACGGATTATTCGAGAAACAAGTAGAGAAAACGCCCGACAGGCTTGCCCTGGATGGCGCGATGCTTGCTCTAAAGAGATCGAAGGCCTTACGGTATCTCAGATTAAGATAGTGCTGATTAGAACACCGCCACTCCCGAGGATTAGTTGCTATTGGTCTATTAATAATAAACATGAAATTCAACTGCGGGACTAACTAACTTCAGCTGAGCCAATTAGCGAACGGTGAGTCACATGCGGGAGCAAAAGGCTGCAAGTTTTTGATCATAACAACTGGTTATTTAGGAAGGTAACTTTAGATGAACATAGAGCATCCGGATCCGTTGCTCAGCTTGATGACCAGGCGAGACTCAATTATAGCCATTGCTGCCAGCTTCACTGCGGAGCCTATTGAAGCCTCACTCGTTTTCTGGATGCGAGAGCTCAATATACGGGCCGTGGTCGAGTTCGCTCCCTACAATCAGATTTTCCAGCAATTGCTTGACCCCGTGAGCCTGCTTTCCAGTAACAGCAACGGCATCAATATTATTCTAGTTCGTCTGGAAGACTGGTTAAGATTTAACGACGTTGCTCAACATGAGGCTTTTGCGACTGACACCTACGAACTTATCAAGCGTAATGTGCAGGATCTGATATTAGCGTTGAAGTCCGCAACAGAGTTTTCGAAAACACCTTACCTGGTTTGCCTGTGTTCAGCTTCGAACGAAACTGGCATTTCCACCAAGGTTGCAATAATAAGTCGTGAGCAATTTACAGAGTTGGAAGATATTTTGTTAGTGGGACTAGGTGGCCTGACCGGAGTTTATACCATTAGACCGGCTGATCTTGTTGCTAGTTATCCCGTTACGGATTCGTACGATCCTCATACCGATACCTTAGGGCACATCCCGTTTACCCCGGTTTTTTTCGCCGCGCTTGGAACTCTGATCGCACGCAAGATATATGCTCTGAGAAATGCTCCTTACAAGGTTGTCGTGCTGGATTGTGATCAAACGCTATGGAAAGGTGTCTGCGGAGAGGACGGAGTTTGCGGAATCGAAATTGATGCTCCCCGAAAGGCGTTGCAGGAATTCATGGTCGCGCAGCACGACAGCGGGATGCTGATCTGTCTGTGCAGCAAGAATAACGAGATGGATGTTGTTGAAGTGTTTGAACAACGCCGTGATATGCCGCTCAAGCGTGAGCATATCGTATCCTGGCGCATTAATTGGCATCCAAAATCGGAGAATATTAAATCCCTGGCCGAGGAGCTTGGGCTGGGCTTGGACAGTTTTATTTTTGTTGATGACGATCCTTTGATCTGTGCTGAAGTTGAGGCGAATTGTCCGGAAGTTGTCACGGCATTGCTGCCCGTAGAATCTGCTGACATCCCAAAATTTCTCAATCACATCTGGGCATTCGATCATTTAACAACAACCGTAGAGGATGCCAAACGGACGGATCTGTACAAGAAAAATGTAGAACGTGAGCGCAGCCGCAAGAGTTCCTTGAGCTTCGAGGATTTTATTGCTGGCCTGAATCTGCAGATTCAAATATCGGAACTGGCGCCGCATCACATTAGCCGGGCCGCACAGCTTACGCAACGTACGAACCAATTCAATATTTCTACCCGCAGACGTTCAGAGGCCGACATACAAAATCTCTGCGTATCAGGAAAGTATGAATCCCTGGTCGTGGAAGTGAGTGACCGGTTTGGAAATTACGGTCTGGTCGGCCTGATTATTTTTGAAGCGAACGTCGATGTCATCAAGGTCGACACTTTTTTGCTGAGCTGCCGCGTCCTCGGCAGAGGTGTTGATAATCGCATGCTTGCTAGGCTAGGCGAAATAGCAAAGATGCGCGGGCAGAGTCAGGTCGAGCTTGGCTACATTCCTACCCAGAAAAATCAGCCGGCATTCACCTTCCTGAATAAGTGGGGTGAACAATTTAAGAGCTCCCGGCAGGACGAGTTTATTTTCACGTTCCCGGCTGAGTTTGCTACAACAATGATTCCTGCTTCCTTGAGCGTAGAGCCGGTGCAGCCTCAGGACATTTCGCGGTCTGCTGATGCTGTTCAATCGCCAGCTAAGCCTGTCGAAACGTTCACTAAATCCGCGCTATTCATGAGGATTGTCGGGGATTTATCCGACCCTGAACGCGTGCTCATGATAATGAATTCGAAAATGATGCATGCCAGACCGGACCTAGTCGAGAGTTTTGTCGCTACGCACACTTCTACCGAGAAAACACTTGCGTCCATCTGGAGCGAGGTATTGTCCGTAGAAACTATAGGAATCCATGATAATTTCTTTGATTTGGGTGGAGACTCAGTATCGGCCACTCAGGTTATGTCCCGTGTTCGCGACACATTCATGCATGAGTTGCCGCTGCGCAGCCTAACTCAAGAAGCCCTTAACACAAAGTTATCCATCGTAAAAATGTTTCAATATCCCACCGTAAGCGCGCTTGCTAAATATTTAAGCCATGAGCTGGGAGGGCAACCCTCCTATAACGCCATCCATGACCGGGCACAGAAACAAAAAGCCGCCTTGGCTCGACAAATGCCGAGCAAAGCTAAAATTTTGAGGAAGCATTAGTCCCGTGGTTAACATAGATATCAATGACCCTGACTCTGACCTTGGCTCTATGGATAGAGAAGGCATAGCTATTATCGGGATGACAGGCCGGTTTCCCGGCGCCCAGAATATTGAAGAGTTTTGGCAAAATCTAAAAGATGGGGTGGACTCAATTTCATTTTTTACCGATGCGGAATTGAAGGCTTCCGGCATAGACCTCGCTGCACCGGAAAATAGCGAAAGTTATGTTAAGGCCCGCGGCGTTTTGAAAGACATTGAATTATTCGATGCTGCATTTTTTGGCATTAATCCCAAAGAAGCGGAAATTTTAGACCCGCAGCAAAGGATTTTTCTGGAGGGTGCCTGGGAGGCCGTTGAAAATGCCGGTTATGATCCGGACACCTACGCGGGTTCAATCGGCGTTTACGCCGGAATGTGCAACAACAGTTATTTTTTATCCAATCTCCAGGGACACCCCGAGCTTATAGAAATGGTGGGTGCCATACAGACCATGATGGGGAATGAAAAAGATTACCTCGCTACTCGCGTATCCTACAAACTGAACCTGAAGGGTCCCAGCGTAAATATTTATACCGCCTGCTCCACCTCGCTGGTGGCGGTCGCTCAAGCCTGCCAGGGTTTGCTGAGTTATCAATGTGACATGGCCTTGTCGGGGGCAATTACCGTTACTTTGCCCCAACTTAGTGGTTATGTTTATCGGGATGACTGGATCTGCTCGCCAGATGGCCACACGCGAACCTTTGATGCGCAAGCCCATGGAACGGTTTTCAGTAATGGTATGGGCATCGTTGTGTTAAAACGTCTGGCCGATGCCTTGGATGATGGCGATAGCATCTACGCAGTCATTAAAGGTTCCGCGCTCAATAACGACGGGGCTTCGAAGGTCAGCTACACGGCGCCCAGCGTCGATGGTCAGACTGAGGTGATTGTCATGGCGCAGGCCCTGGCAGGTATTGAGGCCGAATCGATCTCCTATGTTGAGGCGCATGGAACGGGAACAGTGCTGGGCGATCCCATTGAATTTGCCGCTTTGACACAGGCTTTTCGCGCCAGTACCGACGCCAAAGGGTTCTGCGCTATCGGTTCCGTAAAGACCAACATCGGTCATCTGGATGCAGCAGCGGGCATGGCCGGCTTGATAAAAACTACTCTCGCGCTGAAACACAAATCGCTGCCCCCGAGCCTGCACTTCGAGAAGCCCAACCCCGAGATCGATCTCGTGAACAGTCCTTTCTATGTCAACACCAAGCTTGCCCCGTGGGAAACCGACAAACTTCCGCGCCGGGCCGGGGTCAGCTGCTTTGGAGTTGGCGGCACCAATTCCCATGTGGTTCTGGAAGAAGCTCCATTAACCGAAGCTTCTGGGCCGACACGGCCTTGGCAGCTGCTCTTGTTATCGGCGAAAACGAGTACCGCACTGGACACGGCTACGGCTAATCTCACGGATTACCTGGGTAAAAATCCGCAGATTCCCTTGGCGGATGTTGCCTACACATTGCAGGTTGGCCGCAAGGCATTCAAGCATCGGCGCATGCTCGTTTGCCGCGATATCAATGATGCAACGGCCGTGCTGGCGTCGAACGATAGCAAGCGCATGTTCACCTCATCTTCAAGCCACGATGATTCTTCCGTAGTCTTCATGTTCCCCGGTCAGGGCGCGCAACATATAAACATGGCGCTGGAACTCTACCGGCTCGAATCAATGTTTACAGAGCAGGTCGACTTATGCGCGGAATTTCTAAAGCCGCTGCTGGGACTTGACCTACGCACCGTGTTATATCCCGCCGAGGGAAAAGCCGATGAGGCACAGCAGCAGCTTACCCAGACCTTTATAACCCAGCCCGCGCTATTTACGATTGAATATGCGCTGGCCAGGTTATGGATGGCGTGGGGTGTACTCCCGAAGGCAATGATCGGCCACAGCATCGGCGAATATGTGGCCGCTTGTCTGTCCGGCGTGTTATCCCTTGAAGACGCATTGACATTGGTCGCTGCACGTGGGCGGCTGATCCAGGATTTGCCCGCAGGCGCCATGCTCGCGGTATTTATTTCTGAAGAAGATGTACAGCCCTTGCTAGGCGAAAAGCTTTCACTGGCGACCGTAAACAGCCCATCGCGCTGTGTTGTCTCGGGATCCATGGAAGCAGTGGAGGAGTTACAAAACCAGCTTGCTCGACAAGAGATTGCACATCGCCGCCTGCATACCTCGCACGCCTTCCACTCAGAAATGATGGAACCCATTTTAAAACCGTTTGCAAAGCAGATAAAAAAGGCAAAACTTCACCCACCGCAAATTCCCTTTATATCCAATGTAACCGGCACCTGGATTACGCCTGCCGAAGCAACCGATCCCAATTACTGGATCAGGCATTTGCGCCAGACGGTACGTTTCGCTGCCGGTTTGCAGGAACTATTCAAAGAATCAGGGCGTGTCTTTCTGGAGGTTGGCCCTGGCCAAACCTTGAGTGCATTTGCCAAACAGCATCCATCCAAACCGATCGATCAACCGGTTATTGCGTCCTGTCATCCCGTACAGGATCAAGAGTCGGATGTCGCCTGCCTGCTAAGTGCTATGGGCAGTCTGTGGCTGGCAGGGGTACGAATCAACTGGCCCGATTTTTATGCGCTTGAACGCAGGCAACGTATTGCCTTGCCTACTTACCCTTTTGAGCGGAAACGCTATTGGGTTGAGCCTGCACTGCAGGGCCGCGAAAAAATTCCCTCCACAAATGATACCGAAGCGGATTTCAAATCATGGGCTGCGCTCGCACAGCAGAGAGATTTAAGCGCCAAGGGCAAAGAAGAGAAGGAGATCACTATGCCCGCACCAGAGCTTGGCATGCCGTCCAGTCTCACGCGGCAAGAGCGACTCGTGCCGATGTTAAGTGTGGTATTTAGCGAATTATTGGGGTTGGAATTAGATACGTCAGATAAGTCCAAAACTTTTCTTGAAATGGGCTTTGATTCGCTTTCCCTAACTCAAGCCATGCACGGGATTCAAAAGAAATTCAAGGTTAGAGTTACCTTTCGTCAATTACTCGAAAGCTCTCCTACGCTGGATACCCTGGCTAGCTATATAGATCAAAAATTGCCTCCTGAAGAATTTCAAGAGATTGCCCCGCGACCTGCGCCGCCTGTTGCAAGAGAATCTCCACATGCAAGCCAGCCGTCTTTTCAAACGCTTATGGATAAACTCGGACAGGACGCAGTGAGCCAAGTGCCTATTGATAGTACCCATACTAACGTTTTGGAGCGGGTGGTCGCTCAGCAACTCAAGCTTATGGCGCAACAACTGGAGGATTTGCGCAATAGCCATGCGGCGGGTGCGACATCACCTTCACTGTATAAGGTTAATCAAACTGTACACGCCGCGTATTCAGAAAAACCGGCCGTCCCTGCCACCAAAATTGATACGATTGGAGGCGAAACGCCGGTCAAGCAATTCGGACCGTTCAAGCCTATACAGAAGGGCGCGTCCGGGGGGCTGACGGAGGCTCAACAAAAACACCTGGATGCATTAATCGAGCGCTATACACGGCGTACGGCCGGGTCGAAGCAATTAACCCAAGCTCACCGCGCCAAGCTGAGCGATCCGCGCACGGTTTCCGGATTTCGGGTGTTATGGAAGGAGATGGTTTATCCGATTGTTGCGGCACGTTCACAAGGCTCGAAAATCTGGGATGTGGATGGTAATGAATACATCGACGTGGTCATGGGTTTTGGAGTCCATATGTTTGGCTATTCACCGCCGTTTATCACGGCCGCCCTGGAGGAACAACTCAAGCAAGGGATAGCCTTGGGCCCGCAGTCCACTCTTGCCGGCAAGGTTGCCGAATTGTTCTGTGAATTTACCGGCATGGAGCGTGCGGTTTTTTGCAATACGGGATCAGAGGCAGTGATGGCCGCATTGCGGGCTGCGCGCACGGTGACGGGCCGCGACAAAATCGCCTTGTTTTCCGGTGATTACCATGGAATTTTTGACGAGGTCCTGGTGCGGGCAAATACCCTGGACGGAAAGTCGCGCCCATTACCTATAGCGCCCGGTATTCCGGAACACATGGTGCAGGACGTGTTGGTGCTGGAGTATGGAGCCCTTGAGGCTCTCGATATTTTAAAGGCGCATGCCCATGAGCTGGCTGCCGTTTTGATCGAACCTGTGCAAGCCCGTAATCCTAATTTGCAACCCAAGGAGTTCTTGCACGAAGTCAGACGGATAACCGAGGCGTCAGAAACGGCACTCATCTTCGATGAAGTTGTCACGGGCTTCCGCGTTCATCCCGGCGGGGCCCAGGCCTGGTTTGGCGTTCGAGCGGATATCGCCACCTATGGAAAAGTTGTAGGCGGAGGTATGCCTATTGGCATAGTAGCCGGCAAGGCCATGTATATGGATGTCTTCGACGGCGGCATGTGGAGTTATGGCGACGATTCTTTCCCTGAAACCGGCGTCACCTTTTTTGCCGGCACCTTTGTCAGACACCCGCTGGCTATGGCTGCAGCATGGGCCGTGCTTAACCATTTGAAAAGCAGCGGGCCTGAGTTACAGCAGCGGCTAAATCAAAAGACGACAAAATTTGTCGAGACGCTCAATGCTCACTTTAAACAAAAGCAAGTCCCTATTCACCTGATGCATTTTAGTTCACTTATATATATCAGCTACGAGGGTGATCCAAAATTCCTGAGCCTGCTTTTTTTCCATCTGCGCGAGAAGGGTATCCATGCGTGGGAAGGGCGGTTAATCATTCTATCCACAGCTCATACGGATAAAGATTTTGCCCGTTTAATCCAGGCGTTCAAAGAATCCATAGAAGAACTTCAGCGCGGCGGATTCCATCCTGAACCGCCGCCTTCCCCTACGGACAAGAAGTCCTTGCCTCACCCAACTAATACAGATAGCTCATCGAAAAATCCATCCCGGGCGGCGTCTGCTTCAGCCAGCGAAACAAGCCCCGTGGCTTCTTTTTTACAGGATACGCGAAAAGACTCAGACCTCATTACTACTTTACCCTTGACCGAGGCGCAAGCAGAACTCTGGGTTGCCGCGCAAATGGGCGATGAGGCCTCCCGTGCTTTTAATGACTCACTATACATCCACCTGCGGGGGCCGCTTCATGTAGAGGCATTACATAAAGCAATTCAGCAATTGGTTGATCGACACGATGCATTGCGCACCACGTTCAGTCCGACAGGAGACTTCCAAGAGATAGCAACTGCCTTGGCGCTGGATATCCCGTTCGTAGATATCTCTGGTTTGGAAGGTGATAAAGCACACGCTCAGATGATGGTAATGATGCAAGAACAAGTGCGGCAGAGCTTCGATCTTGCTAAAGGCCCCTTGCTGCGAGTATGCCTGTTTAAGCTGGAAGAACAATCCCATTGTCTTTTTGTAGGAGCGCACCACATCGTATGTGATGGCTGGTCGATGGGAGGAGTGTTATTGGATGAGCTCAGTAAGCTTTACTCTTCGGCGCAACAGGGTGTTCCCTGCCCGCTTGGAAAAGCGATGCAGTTTAGCGAATACGTGGAATGGCAGGGGAGCGAGCAGGAACGCTCTGAGCAGGAAGTGTCGGGTGCCTATTGGGCAGAACAATTTTCCGGTTCGATTCCGATTTTACAATTACCAACCGACCATCCTCGTCCACTGGTTCGAACCTATAACAGTGCTCGCCACCTCCTTACTGTTGACAGCGCACTATATCAAGATATCAAGCGAGTAGGAGCACAACAGGCGTGCACTTCCTTCACGACTCTACTGGCGGTATTTGAAGTCTGGCTGCATCGCCTCACGGGTCAAGAAGATATCGTGGTAGGTATACCTGCCGCGGGACAGGTATTGGCTGGCGGTAAAGGTTTAGTGGGACATTGCGTAAATTTTTTACCGGTACGCAAACGTGTTTCAGGCGAGACCACATTCACAGATTTTCTCAAGGCCCTGAAAGACACTGTTCTGGACGCCTATGATCACCAGAGCTACACCTACGGCAGCCTGCTTAAGAAACTGAAACTTCAACGAGACCCCAGCCGTGCGCCTCTTGTATCGGTAACCTTCAATATAGATATCATGGATAGTGAATTTAATTTTTCAAACTTAAATACAGGTATCCATAGCGGTCCAAAAGATTACATAAATTTTGATCTCAGGGTAAATGCTATCGAAACAAATTCCGGTCTTACGATTGAATGGGACTATCTTACCGATCTGTTTGATAAGGCCACCATCGAGCGTTTCGTAGCACACTTTCATACCTTATTAAACGGCATCGTGGCGAATCCCACTCAGCGGCTTGTCGATCTGCCGGTATTGACTCCAACCGAGCGCCATCAATTGTTGGTGGAATGGAACGCCACCACCACCGACTATCCAAAAGATGAAAGCATTCACACCTTATTCGAGGCGCAGGTCGAGCGCGATCCTGATGCGATTGCCTTGGTGTTTGAGGGCGCGAGCCTGAGCTATGGTGAATTGAATAAGCAGGCCAATCAGGTAGCCCGCCACTTACGTCAGTTGGGTATCGAGCCGGGAGTGCCGGTCGGGCTGTGTGTGACACGCTCATTCGAGATGATCGTGGCATTGCTCGGCATTCTTAAAGCGGGTGGGGCGTATGTACCGCTCGACCCGAGTTACCCACGTGCGCGCCTGAATTATTTGCTCGACGATACACACACGCCGTTAATACTCACGCAAGCGCAGTTTGCTGACACATTGTCACTGCATCCCAATCTCATATGCATGGAGAATATAGACGTATCCGGATACAGCACGGAAAACTTGTCCGCTGAAATCTTCGAACCCACCGCACAGAGTGTTGCTTACATCATGTATACCTCGGGCTCCACCGGCCAGCCCAAGGGTGTCAGAGTCACACATCAAGGTGTGGTGCGGCTTGTTAAAGAAACCCATTACGCCAGTTTCAGCCCCGATGAAGTTTTTCTGCAATTTGCCCCGCTCGCCTTCGATGCTTCGACCTTTGAGATATGGGGCAGCCTGTTGAATGGTGCGCGCCTGGTGATATTTTCTCCGAGCCTGGTGTCCTTGGAAGAACTAGGGCAGGTGTTGGTGCGCGAGCGCGTCACTACATTATGGCTGACCGCCGGCCTATTCCATCAGATGGTCGACGAGCGTATTGAGGATTTAGGCCAGGTGCGCCAACTCCTGGCGGGCGGAGACATCTTATCGGTGAGCCATGTGCGCAAGGTACTGGAAACTCTGCCGGGGTGCACACTTATAAACGGTTATGGCCCGACTGAAAATACCACCTTCAGTTGTTGTTATCCGATGCACGCTTCGCTCCATATTGGGGCATCGGTGCCTATCGGCCGTCCGATTGCCAACACGCAGGTATATATTTTAGATGCTGAATTGCAGCCCGTACCGATTGGCGTAACTGGCGAGATTTACATTGGCGGCGATGGTTTAGCGCTGGGTTATCTGAACCACGCTGAACTGACCGCAGAGAAATTTATACCGCACCCTTTTAGCGATGCTGTCGGAGCGCGCCTGTATCGAAGCGGTGATCTTGCCCGCTATCTGCCCGACGGCGACATCGAATTTTTAGGTCGCCGCGACCACCAGGTAAAAATCCGCGGGTTTCGCATTGAGCTGGGCGAGATCGAGGCTGCGCTCGTGCAGCACCCCTCGGTGCGCGAGGCGGTAGTCACCGTGCGTGAGGACAGCCCCGGCGATAAGCGTTTGGCGGCCTATCTCGTGCCTGCATCAAGGACTGTGCCGGAGACTGCCGATATACGCGACTACCTCAAGGCCCAACTGCCGGAGTACATGGTGCCCGCAGCCTTTGTCGTGTTGCCCAAACTCCCCCTTACCGCCAACGGCAAGGTCGATCGCAAGGCCTTGCCTGCGCCTGACGTGAAGACGGACACATTAACGCCCTACCTGCCGCCGCGCGATAGCCTCGAGTTCCAGTTGGCGAAACTCTGGGAGAAGGCTCTCGCGCGCCCGCACATCGGTATTCACGACAATTTTTTTGAGCACGGCGGGCATTCGCTCTCGGCGGTGCGCCTGGTTGCCAACATCAAGAAGGCCTTCGGTATCGCCCTGCCTTTGGCGAGTCTGTTTCAGGCCCCCACCATTGAGCAGTTGGCCGTCTTATTGCGCCAGCGAGGCTGGAAACAGGACTGGACGGCACTTGTGGCACTCCAGCCGGCTGGGGACAAGCCCCCCTTCTTTTGCCTGCCGGGGGGCGGTGGTAATCTGTTCGGCATGCGCCAGCTGGTCCGGCACATGGGCGAAGATCAGCCTTTTTACGGCTTGCAGCCGCCGGCCCTGAGCAAAGGCCAGGCCCTGTCCAGCGTCGAGGCTATGGCTGTGTATTACCTCCGGGAAATTCGCACGCTACAGCCCGAGGGGCCTTATTATCTGGGCGGTGGATGCTTTGGCGGCTTGGTGGCCTTAGAGATGGCGCAACAGTTACGGGCGCAGGGGCAGGAAGTGGCCTTGCTGGTGTTAATCGACACCCCGCCCAGCCCGGAACCCAGCGTGGGCCCGAAAACACCGTGGTCGAATGTACGCATGCACAGAGAAAACCTGGCTCTACTCGGATGGAGAGATGAGTGGCTTTACCTGAGCGAACGTGTCCAGCGCAAGCTTACGCTAGGCATAAAAAAGCTCGCTTGCAAATTGTTTTTGAAGGGTGGCTATCTGCCTGCGGCATTGCGCGAGCAATACGTATTTGATTCCGATGTGCAGGCCCAGAAACAATATGTGGCCCGGCCCTATCAAGGCCGATTGACCTTGCTCTGGGCGAGCAAGGACATCGCTCAGCGCTATCAAGATAGCTACAGGGTGGCTTGGAAGCGGTTAGCGTTGGGCGGAGTCGAGTCTTACGATTTGCCCTGCGATCACATCGGCATCTTCCGTGAGCCTCAGGTGAGCGTGCTGGCGGAGCGGCTCAAAGAGTCTATTGACCAGGCATCTCGGCTTGTATCAGTGTCCAAATACGATCGTGTGACGCACCATGACCGCGTGGCCTGAGACTTGAGGCGATACAAATCTCTCAATGTTATTCAGCGTAATGATGCGCTGTCACTGACTAATCTTAATAGGATATCGTACAAAATAACGTTTCGCCTGTTATCAACAATAAAAGGGCAAAGCAATGCTTAAACACCGACCTGCCGCACCGCAAAACACTTTGGTACTCACTGATACGGATTTAACAGAAACTGGTAAGCTGCTGCTCAATATCTTCCAGGATACACCTGCAGCTAGCACCTCAGACTCCGCCGCTTCAGTGGCACTGCCGCTAACCGAAGCCCAGCGCGAGCTATGGATGGCGATGCAGATGAGCGAGGTAGCCGCGCGCTCATTCAATGATTCAGTATCGTTACGTCTGAGTGGCCCGCTCGATACGACAGCGCTTTTCGAGGCTCTGCAGAAGGTCGTCAATCGCCACGATGCCTTGCGCACCGCGTTCAATCTCACGGGCGAGTATCAGCTCATCTCCCGTGCCGCAATCCTGAAGATGCCGCTCACGGATCTTTCACACTGCGATGAGGACCAGCAGGCGGCCAGCACGACTGAGATTATTGCACATGAGGTGCAAACGTGTTTCGATTTTGAGCAGGCTCCACTATTGCGCGTGCATCTGGTGAAGCTGAGCGATCACTACCATGTGCTACTGCTGACCACGCCTTATATCATCTGCGATGGCTGGTCCTTAGGCGTGGTGCTGCACGAGCTCGGTGTACTGTATACCGCCCTACGCACAGGCGTTCCTTCCGCACTGGACACGCCGATGCAATTCAGCGAGTACGTGGACTGGCGGGCCCGCCGGCAAGCAGGTCCGAACGGTCAAATGGCGGCAGCGTATTGGACAGACAGGTTCTCCGATGCTATCCCGATACTTGAGCTGCCCACGGATCGGCCGCGACCGGCTGTGCGGTCTTATAATGGCGCGCTCCAGACAGCAAGCGCAGGCAATGATCTTTGCGCCGAGTTGCAATGCCTGGCCAAAGATCAATCGTCCCCGGTGTTTAACATACTGCTCGCCGCCTTTGAGGTCTGGCTTTATCGCCTGACCTGCCAGAACGACTTGGTGGTTGGCATCCGGGTGGCGGGGCAAGTGCCTGCAGATGGACACAATCTCGTCGGTCACTGTGTGAATTTCCTGCCGCTGCGCCAGAACCTCGATAAAAATTTGCGGTTTACGGAATTTTTAAGCGTCATTCAGAGTTCTGTGCTTGATGCCTGTAATCATCAACACTACACCTTGGGCAACCTCGTACGAAACCTCCATCTTCCACGCGACCCCAGCCGCATGCCGCTAATGTCTGTCGCCTTTAATGTGGATTGCAGAACAAGCGTAGCGCAGTTTTCCGATCTCAGGGCGGAGGTGTTGACCAATCCAAAACCGTATACCCATTTCGACATCAAACTGAACGTTGTCGAAACGGGCAATGGTCTTACGATGGAGTGGTACTACAATACCGACCTGTTCGACGAGGCGACCGTGAGGCGCCTGATGGGCTACTATGAGACGCTACTGGCCGGTATCGTGGCTGAGCCGCTGCAGCGCATTTCCCATCTAATGCTCATGAACGATGCACAACGCCATGAACAACTGGTCGGGTGGAACAACACGACCATGAACTATCCAAGAGAGATGTGCTTTCACCAATTGTTCGAGGCCCAGGTTGAACACGGCCCTGACGCGGTTGCTCTGATGTTTGAGGGCGGCACGCTGAGCTATCGGGAACTCAACTCGCGTGCCAATCGACTGGCGCATCACCTGCGAACATTGGGCGTGAAGCCGGATATGCTGGTTGGATTATGCTTGGAACGTTCGCTCGAAATGGTCGTGGCGCTCCTGGCTATCCTCAAGGCGGGTGGGGCGTATGTGCCGCTCGATCCGGCCTATCCGGCGGCGCGCCTGGCACACATGCTGGAAGATGCCGAAGTGGCAGTGCTTATTACGCATCAAAAACTCATCTCTGGCCTGCCTCCACATCAAGCGCGAGTCGTTTGTTTGGATGATGAGGGCGCGCTGTCCGGTGCTCACACGAATCCGGTCTCGATCAGCACGGCCGAGCATCTCGCTTATGTTATATACACCTCGGGTTCGACCGGCAAACCCAAGGGTATTGAGATTACGCACCGCGCACTGGTTAATTTTCTGTGTGCCATGCGCGAACAACCGGGCTTGACGAAACAGGATGTTTTGCTCGCCGTGACTACTTTGTCCTTTGATATTGCCGGGCTGGAGCTGTTACTTCCGTTGATCGTCGGTGCACGCATTGTAATTGCGGACCGGGACACGGCGATGGACGGCAACCTGTTGATCAAACAGCTCGATACGGCGGGTATCACTATTCTACAAGCTACACCCGCCACCTGGCGGTTACTTCTGGAAGCCGGTTGGCAAGGTACGCCCGGACTAAAAATGCTCTGCGGAGGGGAGGCTTTAACCCGCGAGTTGGCTGAGCAACTCCTCGCCCGCGGCGCACATCTGTGGAATATGTATGGCCCGACTGAGACCACAGTGTGGTCACTTGTTTATCAAGTATTTTCAGGCACAGGGCCTGTACCTATCGGACGGCCCATTGCCAACACCAGGTTATATATCCTGGATGCCGACAACCAACCCGTACCCGTCGGCGTGGTCGGTGAGTTACATATTGGCGGCGATGGTTTAGCGCGCGGCTACCGCAACTTGCCGAGATTGACGGCGGAAAAGTTTATTCCCGACCCCTTCGCCGCCAACCCGGACAGCCGTCTGTACAGGACCGGTGATTTGGCTCGGTACTTACCCGATGGCACACTTGAGTGTCTTGGGCGCATCGATCACCAGGTAAAAATCAGTGGCTATCGCATTGAGCTTGGCGAGATCGAGGCCCGGCTGGCTGCATACCCCGGTGTGCATGCGAGCGTGGTAGTGGTACGCGAGGATGTGCCGGGCGACAAGTACCTGATGGCTTATGTTGTAACGCGGACTGAAATAGCCGTCAATCCCGATGACTTGCGTGATTTTCTAAAGCAGAGTCTGCCAGCGTATATGATGCCGGCTGCCATTATTTTATTGCCGGCTTTGCCATTGATGCCTAACGGGAAAATCGACCGCAATGCCCTGCCAATTTCCGAACGCACAACAGGAAACAGGAATAATTACTTGGCCCCCCGTAATCCCCTCGAATTTCAGCTTACGCGCTTGTGGGAGAAGCTGCTCAGAATTACTCCGATTGGAATACACGATGACTTCTTTGTCTTGGGCGGAAATTCATTGCTGGCAATGCGCCTCATTGCGTGGATCGAGAAAAGTTTGCGCATTAAGCTGCCGCTAGTAACGCTGTTCCATGCCCCCACTATCGCGCAATTGGCTGGCGCATTGGCTCAGGAAGCGGCGCCTTCCGTCTGGTCGTCGCTCGTGCCCATGCAGCTTAAAGGCAGCAAACCGCCGCTTTTCTTTGCCCCTGGAACGGGCGGAAACCTGTTGCAATTTCGTAATTTGGTAAAGGATATCGGCACAGAGCAACCTTTTTTCGGCTTGCAACCTGAGGCCTTGGACGGTATTCAGGCTCCGCTTACGTGTATTGAGGACATGGCTGCACATTATTTAAAGGTGATCCGTACCGTGCAGCCCGAAGGCCCGTATTATCTGGGCGGCTGGTGTCTCGGAGCCGTGGTGATATTTGAGATGGCACAGCAACTGCTTGAGCAGGGCGAGTCAGTTGGCGCCCCCCTCATCATGATCGATCCGGCCGACACGGTATCTGAATCCTCAGAGGCCGTCCCGTTGGGGTATGACAGATTGAAGCTTCATAAAGAACGCTTGGCCCACCTCACTGCCGGGGCAAAAATCGTATACCTGTTTAAAAGAGTGCATGGAAAAATCAAAGTCATGCTGCTGCGCGGACGTGATAGCCTCATACGCATATGCTACAAATCCAGCATATACTTTGGGCGACCTGTACCCGTAAGGCTGCGTGAAAAATATGTAATTGATGCAGATGAAAAAGCGCTAATGAACTATGTACCCAAGAGTTATGCCGGCAAAATCATATTGCTTTTGGCTAGCCAAGAGCTGGGAACCGGCAACTACGAGCCGCGCGAGGAGTGGATTGGGCGTGCCCAGGGGGGTATGGAAGTTTATCTGCTCAACGGTAATCACAAAACAGTTTTCCATTTTCCGCATGTCCTCAACCTCGCGGAAAAAATCAGGACAATTTTGTTATCTGTTTTTAAAGTATCGAAGCCTGACGAGATACCCGGGTCGGTAGTGTCTGCTGCTTATGATGTGCCCGCGGATTATCCGTTGTGTGCCTCTAGTCCCATCGCTCAGGAAATATAGAGAGGTAGCGAATGGATGATCGGCCGAGTTTAGCCTTCCGCTCATGATGTCGTGGGCGAAAGATCCTGCTTCATGGTCTCCTGCGCGTGACGTCCTTATACAACCCGATGAAGTACATGTCTGGTGCGCCTTTTTGCATACGGCAAATGCAGAAGCGTTGAGCTTTTTTCTTGATAAGAACGAACAATCCAGGGCCGATAGTTTCCATTTTTTAAAAGACAAACAACATTTCGCCAGCACGCGCGGGTTATTGCGAGTTTTACTTGGAAATTACTTGGGCGTAGCCCCCGGCGAACTCCGTTTTAGCTATAATGCCTATGGGAAGCCCTCGCTGGCAGACACGGTTAACGGCAGTGGTCTGCGCTTTAACGTTTCCCACTCCAATGACATTGCCCTCTACGCAATCACAGCCGGGCGTGAAGTGGGCGTGGATATTGAATACGTGCGTCCGATGGACCCCGCCGATCTTGTTCCCGAGCAGTTTTTTTCGCCTCGGGAAGTCGCTGAGTTACGTTCTCTTCCCACGCATTTGCAGCAAACAGCATTTTATACTTGCTGGACACGCAAAGAGGCTTATATAAAGGCGGTCGGAAAGGGGCTTTCGCTTGGTCTGGATCAATTCGATGTTTCCTTTCGGCCCGGCGAACCGGCAGCGCTGCTCAGGGTAAGCGGCGATGCGCAAGAGGCCGCGCGTTGGGCCTTACGCGAGATTACCCCGGCCCCCGATTACGTGGGCGCCCTTGCCGTAGAGGGCCATGACTGGCGGTTACAGTGCTGGCAGTGGCAGGGCTGAAGCGAATGCGCTAAGGTAGCGTATACGTTTAGCACAGACTCGGCCTGAACAAGGGCAGAAACATACTTAAACAAGCCTGATCCACAGCATGCCCCCACTCATCTCAAAGCATTACTGACCTCTGGTGAGCTCGATAAATTATTGGGCGGTGGTACCGGCGGCAGGCGTCGGCGCGCGCATGGGTGCAGAATGTTCCAAACAATATCTGCCGCTGTGCGGCAAACCGATCATCGAACACAGCCTGCGCCGTTTATATACACACGACAAGATCGCCGGAGTGGTTGTTGCGCTTGCACCCGAGGATGATTACGGAACAAAGTTGCTGGAGAAACTGGCGTGGCGCGACAAGCCTCTGATACAGGTTAACGGCGGGGCGGAGCGCTGCCATTCCGTGCTGAATGCCCTGCGCCGTCTTTCCGAATTTGCCGAGCCGCATGACTGGGTATTCGTGCACGATGCGGTGCGCCCCTGCCTGCGCCATGAGGATATCGATAAGCTGATTCATGCCGTGGAGCATCATTCCGATGGGGCCTTGCTGGGATTGCGCGTGAGCGATACGGTGAAACGCGTGGCAGGCTCCGGTGAGGTGCTGGAGACTTTGAGACGGGATGAACTGTGGCGTGCGCAAACCCCGCAGCTATTTCAACTCGAGGCCTTGACCGCGGCCATGAGCCGCACCATCGAACAGAAATTGCATGTCACCGATGAGGCCGCCGCCATGGCCTTGAACGGCGCTGTTCCCCGAATGGTGGAAGGCCATGCCGACAACATCAAGATTACGCATTTCGCCGATCTGGTGTTGGCCCAATTTTATATGGAACAGCAGGAGACTGGCGCATGAGAATCGGCCACGGCTACGATGCCCATGCCTTCGCGCAGGATAGAAGACTGGTGCTGGGCGGTGTCACTATTCCCTTTGAGCGCGGGCTGGCCGCTCATTCGGATGGCGATGTGCTCATCCACGCGCTGTGCGATGCCCTGCTGGGTGCCGCCGGGCTGGGCGATATCGGCAGACACTTTCCCGATACGAGTGCGCAATACCACGATATCGACAGCCGGGTTTTGCTGCGCCATGTGGTCAGCCTTATTAAGCAGCACAAGCTGGCGATTGCAAATATCGACATTACCGTTTTAGCCCAGGCACCCAAGCTGGCGGCTTATGTGGAGGCGATGAAGGTCAACCTGGGCGCAGATACGGGAATCCCTGTCGAGCGCATCAACATCAAGGCGACGACTACGGAAGGGATGGGTTTCGTTGGCCGTCAGGAAGGCATAGCTGCTTATGCTGTGGTCTTGCTAAACGAACCCGGCGTACCCTAGCATGACGTGCGCGCGGCGCATGCTATAGGTATATCAGGCCCGCTTCAGCAGCACGTACACCGCGCCCGTGCCGCCGTCTTCGCTACGGGCCGAACAAAAGGCCAGCACCTCGTCGCGTTGCTGCAACCAGGCATTGACCTTTCC